>DUMW01000108.1 GCA_012839765.1 Bacillota bacterium | reverse complement strand
TACACGGTGAGACTACTGCCAAAGGAGCTTGGCACGCCAGATGAAATATTGGAACGATATGGGATCGAACGGTCAACTTAGCACACGTTCTTTCTTTTTTTCCCTGGGCTTATGTCAAAACCCCAGAGATTTGGTAGAAACTAGAAGGATTCTGTCGGGACTTTGTGGAAAAAGAAACTGATCATGGTCTTCGAACTTTTGGTCTAAAGGGCGGTTATCGGGATGTTCGGTTACTCGAAAAAGCAAGTAAAGGAGGAAGGGTGTGAAACGATACACTTGTCTCGTTTGTGGGTACGTCTACGACGAAGCAAAGGGTAGTCCTGAGTCAGGTGTGGCACCGGGCACGCCGTGGGACAAGCTTCCCCCTAATTGGGTTTGTCCCCTCTGTGGTGCCACCAAGGCGGAGTTCAAAGAACAGACAGCAGATCCCGTACAGGAACGTAAACCGAAACCAGAGATGACTGAATTGACCACCGCAGATGATGAGTTGACCCCCTTGGAAATGAGTGCTCTTTGCTCAAACCTCGCCCGTGGTTGTGAGAAACAGTACAAGTTTGAACAAGCCCAGCTATTCAGCGAATTAGCCGAGTACTTCAAAGGCCAAGCCCAGCCTACACAGAACCCCGACTTTGACAAACTGCTAAGTGCTGTGGAAGAGGATCTGGAGACAGGGTTTCCCTATGCACAGGCTGTCGCAACAGAACTAAAGGACCGGGGGGCCTTGCGGGCCCTAGCCTGGAGCGAAAAGGTGACCCGAATCCTCAAGTCATTGTTGACCAGGTACAAAACCGAGGGTGACGCGATGTTCAAGGATAAGGAAGTATATGTCTGCACCATCTGTGGATATATCCACGTCGGCGATACCCTCCCAGAGCTCTGTCCCATCTGCAAGGTTGCCAACTGGAAGCTTGACAAGGTGGAAGGGAGGTTGCCATAATGAGTGATAAGTACGCGGTGAGAAATGTTCGCCTGTGTACCAAGGATTGTCTGTGTCTTTATGTCTGTCCCACCGGCGCCACCGACACGGAAAACAGCATCATTGATGTCGCTAAATGCATTGGTTGCGGTGATTGTGCCGAGGCCTGTCCCTCGGGGGCGATCTCGATGGTGCCGAAGGAGTATCCGGCCCCGCAACCGAAGGAGAAGGCGGTGGTGGCGGCGCTGCGCGCCCTGCTGCGGAGCAAGGCTGAGCAGGAGAGCATTGCGGCGGGACTTCCAGGGCCATTGGGTGCCGCCATTGAAAGATCCAACCGGTTAATGGCGGAGGATTTGCTGCGGGAATCCGGCTATATGCTGCCCCAGGGTCCAAATACCCTTAAGTTCTTAGAAGCCCTTATCGCGGGTCCATGTCCAGAAGGGTTTCCTGTGGATACGGTGAAACAACTCCTGGACCTGATCAAGAAAGATCTGAGGATGGAGGAAACGAGTATGGCGAAATATCGTTGTGGTGTTTGTGGATACATTTACGAAGGAGAACTGACCGCTGACTTTTGCTGTCCTAAGTGCAAACAGCCGGCTTCGGTCTTTAAACCGATCTCGGAAGAGCAGAAGCCTGTGAACAAATATGCGGGTACGAAAACGGAAAAGAACCTGATGGAGGCCTTTGCCGGGGAGAGCCAGGCCCGGAACAAGTACACCTATTTTGCCGAAGTGGCGAAACAGGAAGGATACGATCAGCTGGCGGAGATCTTCCTACAGACCGCAAGGAACGAGCAAGAACACGCCCGTCTTTGGTTCGACGCACTGGGCATGATCGGCAACACCGCCGAGAACCTTCTGCAGGCCGCGGAGGGCGAACATTACGAGTGGACCGATATGTATGCCCGGTTCGCAAAGGAAGCGGAGGAGGAAGGGTTCCCCGAGTTGGCCGCGAAGTTCCGGAGAGTCGCGGAGATCGAGAAGGCCCATGAAGAGCGGTACCGGGCCTTGCTGCGGAACGTGAAGGAACAGCGGGTCTTTGAAAAGGAGCAGGAGACCACTTGGGAGTGTCGGATTTGTGGACACCTGGTTACCGCCAAGTGTGCCCCCAAGGTATGTCCCGTGTGCAAGTACTCCCAGGCCTACTTTGAAGTGCGCAAGCAGAATTACTAAGGATGAAGGGAAGGATAGTGTTTGCATCGCCCCGATGCAAACACTATCCCCATTTTCCGCTACTTTTGGTCCGGACAACCCTATAGGGAAGCTGGGGGCAAGCAGGATTCTTGCTCTCCCATGGAGAAAAAGAATAGGTAAAACGTATGACGGTTACTAGAGGGATGTAGGCGAATGGTAGTCAAACCTTTGAAAAGACAATCACGGATCTTTGTGGAAGTCCGCAAGGCCATTGAAGATTTCATCGTGGAAAAGGGGCTCCAGCCCGGGGACCAGCTGCCCACGGAACCAGAGTTCTGCGAGCTTTTTGGCGTGAGCAGGACTGCTGTGCGGGAGGCCATGAAGCTGCTGGAAGTGTTCGGGGTAGTCAGTATCGAACCGGGGCGAGGTACTTTTCTGCGTAAACCCAATGCCGCGGACATGTTGAAGGGGATGCCCTTAAGCCTGATGCTCCGGCAGGAGGACTTCCGGGAAGTGACAGAAGTACGTCGCGTTCTGGAGCGCTACTGTATGGAGCGGGCCGTTTTGTGTACCACGAAGCAGCCCGAGGATCCCGCAGTTCTGACTATGCTGGAGAACTTGGAGAAGTGCGTCGCGCGGATGGAGGCAAGGGCGGCCCAAGGGGAAAGCCTGCTGGAGGAGGACATGGCCTTTCACCGGATTCTAGCGGAGTCTACGGACAACAGCGTATTGTTATTGATCTTGGAATTGTTCTGGAACCTACGGGTGCGGTTTCCCCACGATGACTCGCCGGAAGCCTTGCAGTTACGCTATCAAAGGCATAGACAGCTGTATAATGCCATCCGCAACGGTGACATTACCGGGTTGGCAAAGGCCTTTGAAGAGCACTACGCGGGCAGTGTGGAGGAGACTAGCTTAATGAATTTGTAGGCCAATTTGGCAGGGCGAAAAGGATAAGGCCATTGGACTGTCGAATAACGTAATACGTATGACGTTAGTCTGAGTTGACAAGAAATTGGAGGATTGGTTGCTATGGGACTGAAGGGGGTTATCCCTCCACTAATTACACCGCTGACGGGTGAAGGTAAGCTAGATGTCGACGGGTTGAAGCGTCTGATCGCGCGTATGATGCAAGCCGGCGTTGACGGCTTGTTTTTGGCCGGTTCCACCGGCGAAGGGGCTAACCTGACCGATGATGTGTTTTTTCCCTTGGTTGAGGAGACTTTGGCCTATTGTAACAGTCTGCCAGTCTACGTCGGGATCAGCGAAAACGGTACGGGAAAGGTGAAAGGCAAGATCGATCAACTGCGGAAGTATGCCCTTGATGGGGTCGTGATCACCGCACCCGCCTATTTCAACTACTCCCACCAGGGACTTTTGGGTTTTTTCACTGAGATCGCCGATTACAGTCCCTTCCCGGTGATTGTCTACAACATCCCTTCCAATGCCCATGTTTATCTCACACCGCAGCTATTGATCGAGCTTTCTCAGCACGAGAACATCTGTGCTGTAAAGGATTCCGCCGGCCGGTACATTGACTTTCAAAAGCTGCTCTTTGCCAAACAGGATGGTATCTTCCAAGCCAACCTCCTGCAAGGGTGTGAGGAGCTAATGATGGTGAGCAGCCTTGCCGGCGCGGACGGAGTGATTCCCGGCATTGCCAACATTGCGGCAAAGGAATGTGTGGCCATTTGGCAGGCGGCGCAAGAGGGCGCAGTGGTAGAGGGTTACCGGATTCAAAAACAGGTCATCGATCTGATGCGGATCTACCAACGGGGTCCCTGGGTGTTGGCCTTGAAGGAATGCCTGGCCAAGGAAGGTGTTTGTCAGCCCTACTTGACGGCGCCCTTTAGTTTCGAACCCTTGCGGGAAAGTTGAGGTCCCGCGCTTTCCGACGCCCCTTCTAAGTCATGGTTTCTTGGACCGGTAGATCGCGGCCAGGGAGGGGCTTGGAAGGCAGCTAGCAAGATGTGGGTTTTCGGGACGGGCGTGAGCCGTTGGTTTATCTTTCAGGGGGAATTGCGCCATGGTGAGGCAACAGGACTTGTTTGTCAGTGGTGTGGGGGGATATAAGACCTATCGGATACCGGCGTTGGTGGTAAGTACCCAGGGAACCGTCTTAGCCTTTTGTGAAGGGCGGAAGGACGGCGTTGCTGATTCTGGGGATATCGACATTCTGTTGCGACGCAGCTTCGATCAGGGTCGCACCTGGGAGGGGCCCAGGGTGGTGGTGGCCGGGGCCGGTGATACCGCGGGAAATCCGGCACCGGTGGTTGATCGCCGGACGGGAACCATTTTTCTGTTGTTTTGTCGGAATAACAGCGATGGGCCTGAGCCGTTGATCCTGACGGGGGAAGCACCTCGCACCGTCTGGTTGACCAAAAGCGAAGATGACGGGGCTACCTGGTCGGAACCAGTGGAGCTCACTTCTAGTGTTAAGCGCCCAGGGTGGACTTGGTATGCCACCGGTCCAGGTCATGGGTTGCAGCTGAAAAGTGGCCGCCTGCTCATTCCCTGTGATCATGCGGTTGGCCCGGAGAGCGCCCCAGTTCAAAGCCCCTATTTTTCCCACGTCATTTACAGTGATGATGCTGGTGCCACCTGGGAGATTGGTGGGGTCATCGGACCGGGAACAAACGAATGTACCTTGGTGGAACTGGAGGATGTGGCGTACATTAACTGTCGGGGGATGCTGGAAGGACATAGGGAGCGGGCCTATGCCTACAGTTACGATGAAGGTGTGACCTTTACACCGGTTGCCTGGGATCAAGTCCTCACCGAACCCCAGTGTCAGGCCAGCCTCCTCAAAGTTACCCTGCGCGAGAAACCCTATGTGCTATTTTCCAATCCCGCCAGTACCCGCAGAGAGAAGCTGACGATCAAGATAAGCAAAGATGACTGTCGAAGCTGGGAACCGGGGATATTGATCTATCCAGGGCCGTCAGCCTACTCGGACCTTTGTTCCCTAGATGATGGTCCTATCCTCTGCTTCTATGAACGGGGCCATCAAAACCCCTATGAGTTTTTGACACTGGCTACCATTGATACGGAGGAGCTTTTGGGTTAAAGTCTGTATTCGATTTAGGTCGGCTGTCGCTGGTACGAAGGAAAGGGGAGAGAAGTCAAAACCTTAGACCCTTTGGGGTGCGCCCAGTCTTCCTGGTAGCACCCTTCTGTTTAGTTCTGTGCCTTCCGTTCCAAACTCATTGTCCCCTTTTGTGTCTTTCTTGACTAGGAACTGCAGGAGATGGGCAAGGCTGCGCTACGGTTCCTTTACGAAGGGATGACCGGTGTGCGGGAGTTGCTAGCTAGCTTGGTGACTTCGCTGTTAGTGTGCCGGGCCTTCGTCTAACTTGGTTCTCTGGGACCATCCTGTTTCGCCCAAAAAATGGGGTTTTCCTTTAACCTCAGTCCATGGGGTGGGCTGATTGCACTCGCTCTTCCTGTCCTAATTCGCTATGGTCTCGAGCTTTCATCTTTCCCCTCCAAAGCGCCGTGCGGACTTCTCAACCGGGGAGGGGTACTTCCCGCAGTGGGTCTACGGTCCTTGATGGTCTTTTCCCCTGTACTAACAACAGGACAAAGGGGCCCGGGTTTTGGATCCATATATCACCGGAGATGCTGTTCTTTCGGGAGAAATTCAGCGGTTGAGAGGGAAGTCATGGACATATTGACCTTAATAACATGGTAAGAGAAGCCTGTCCCATTGTGGGCGTTTCCTGGCCTTGGGGGCTCCACAGGCGGGACTAGACCCGGGCTCCGGGGACGATGGAAGTTAGATGGAGAGCCGATGACCGCGGCTGTGATCAATGTGGTGCGGATGGCGGATACTATGGAGTCGGAAGAGGGTTGTGCGATTTTCCTAGATTGGATGAGATTATATCCATCTTGGGGGAAAGGGGTATCAAGATCGTATTGGATAGCCCACCGCTAGTTCTCCGATTTGGCTAGTGGACCGCCAGCCGAAGAACTATGGGTAAACGAAGGTGAGACAATGGACCACCTTTGGGGTCCGACGAACTGCTATGTTAACAATATCACTCGAGACTGTCGGCGGGCCTTTCCAGGTTTTCTCCGAGCCAAGGATGGCATCATTGATGAACTGAACCGCGGGGAACAGTCCTTGGAGTCAGACCTATATACATTGGCGGTAGATTCGCTTTCCGGAGAGCATGCCAACCGCAGTCTCGAGTTGAACTTCAGTGGGTTTGTGTTCCACTCGGTGATCGACTCTTGCAAGGAGCAAGCGGCAATGATCAAGGGTCATGTCCTTAAGCAATGGATGACCCACAGTCTCTAGCGCAGTCCCGGGCCTTTGATCACCATGGAGTTACCAAAGGGCTTGACGTGGTGGCATCCATCTGAGTACCAAACCATGGTGGAACCAGTCGTATGGCGCGGTGTGCAGGAAGTGGCTGACGATTGGTGCGGATACAAATTGGTGGTGGTGCCGGGTCTTCTCTGGGCGGCTCCCCTTTTGGCCGCCCGTCGGGAGGAATGAGTCCGTCGGGGAGATCGACGGGTCTTTCGGATAGGGCCCAGGACTAGCGGGTGGATTATCCGATCCCGGTGAGCCATCATAGGAATGAGGTGGTGTTGTCGTTGCCATGAACATCCCTGGATGGGATACAGGATTCTACCTGCCATGGGGTGAAATTAACTTAACCCCGTGTGTTGTGCGGCCATTTGTGTTAGTGGCTTGACGGGGAAGAGTACCTATCAAGAAAGAGGGGAGAAAGGTGCAGTACCAGCCGGACTATCGCAATCTGCTCATGGCCGCGCGGAACATCGAGGCGCCGCGCTTGCCCTTGTATGAACATTTGATTTCGCCGACGATCATGGAACAGATCATGGATCGGCAATTCGCGCAGCTGTTGCATGGGGACACCGAAGATAAACGAGAGTACCTGCGAAACTACACTGAGTTTTTCCGGATGATGGGCTATGACACTGTCAGCTTTGAGATTTGTATTGGAGACGTCTTGCCAGGCGGCGGCGCCTTGGGCGGTCACGTGCCGGGTGTGATCAAGACGCGGGAAGACTTTGACCGCTACCCATGGGACGAGATTCCTGGGCTCTACTTCAAAAAACACGCGGAGACCTTTCGCCTGCTCAGGGAGGTCATGCCGCCGGGCATGAAGGCGGTGGGCGGACCCGGCAATGGAGTCTTCGAACTGGTACAAGATATTGTGGGTTACATGGATCTTTGCTATATCAAAGCCGATGACCCGGAGCTTTATGCCGACCTGTTTCGGCGGATGGGTGATGTGCAGGTAGCCATCTGGGAGCGGTTCCTCAAGGAATTCGGGGACATCTATGCTGTGTGTCGCTTTGGTGACGACTTGGGCTTTAAAGTAGCCACTTTGCTTGCGCCCGAGGATATTCGCACCCACATTATCCCCCAGTATAAACGGGTGATCGACCTGGTTCATGCCTACGATCGGCCTTTCCTGCTCCACTCCTGTGGGAACATTTTTGCGGTGATGGACGACTTGATCCACGAAGCGGGGATCGACGCCAAACACTCCAACGAGGATGCGATTGCACCCTTCCAGGTCTGGGTGGAGAAGTACGGTCATTTGATCGGCAATTTCGGTGGCGTGGATACCGATGTCCTCTGCCAAAGGAGCGAAGGTGAGATCAAGGCCTACGTGAAAGAAGTGATCAGTCAGGCCAAGGGCCACGGTGGTTTTGCCTTGGGCTCTGGTAACTCCATTCCCAACTATGTGCCCGTAGAAGGATACATGGCCATGTTGGAAGCTGCCAACGAAGTTCGGTTAAAGGATTGACGTTCTGACCAGAAGGAGCCGATTCCGTCGAGAGCCCACACATCCAAACATGGTCTTGATTACCACGGAACATATGGAAGAGATGAGTCCTTGGGGTTTAACGGCATCAAGGCGGTTCCGGACCCCCAATCTGGACAACTTGGTCCAGCACCCTTAGATGTCTGTTATACCCGAAACCCGGTCTGTGGCCCTTCCTGGGCTTGCATTGAGCGGGATGTATTGCTACCATCACAGGTTGTTAGTAGCTCTCTGGGATAGAGTCTCGGAAGCGATTGGTTATGGTATATGATGAAGTCGGCCCTTTGCAGACTGCGGGCCCCAGAGCCCCTTCTTCTGGAGCCCCGGCTGCTGGGGCGGAATTTCCATCGTTGTTGGGAAACTGTGTGAAACAGTGAGGTAACGATTCGAGTACTAACTCGAGATGCCGCTGTCCAAAGAGCCGAATCTGCATACCAATTGCTCGGGCCGCGGGAGTATCCCACATGAGAGTCTCCCGGGTGTTGAACAATGGTTGGCGGGTAGCCCCCCAGACCAGAAAGCGGGTCCTGAAGTTCGTCGAGGCCCTGGGTCACGAACCGAACCATCTGGCTAGGAGCCTACCCAGTGGTTGTAGTTACATGGTGGGGATTAATGTCAACAGCCTAATCAACCCCTACTACGGATACTTGATCCAGGCGATCCAGTCCACCTTGATTGCCCACAAATGGGTCCCTATCGTTTTTCATGACGAACTGAGCCCAGAAAACCAGCTGGAAAACCTGCGCTCCTTCCGTCGGCTGACCGTAGAAGGTATCATTATTGTCAACTTCAGTTCCCGGCGCGCAGTGCGCGAGATTCTACTCGGGGTCAAAAAGCAGGGCAAGGCCATTGTGGTGATTTCCGAGTCCCTGGTGGATCCTGCCTTTACTACGGTGCTGTTAGATGTGGAGGCTGCCTACAAGGAGGCGACGGAGTATGCACCAATGTAGACCTTAGTCGCACCAACTGAAGAGATGTTGCAGACGGGTTTCCGCAGAAATATCGTTGGATTTTACAGCGGATTTACTTTCCCAGGCAGGGAAAACCACTTCCCGGGGCGAATAACATCATACGTATGTTGTCTGATGTTAAGGATAGGAAAAGGGGTGATATTTGCGGCGATTGGGTGGGAGCTTGTCCTCGATACTGGATGTATGCGGTGTCCTGGAAGTAGGCACAGGGGGGAGCACCGGGGAACATAATACATATGATGATTCCCTGCTTGGTGCCGATGACCGGATCTGAAAGGAATCTAGGCGAAGCTTACCAAAAACGTAGTGTGTGCGGAGTGACCCTTGCATGGGACAGGGATTTTGATGGAAATGCCGGTGGAATAGAACTAGAAATCCGGATGTTTCCGAGGCAGGAAAACGGTCCGAAGGGGTCGAATAACATCATACGTATGGTGTTTTGTGTCGGATTTCCTGCTTACTCGCGGTGTTCCTTACGGAGGGCGGTACATAGGGGACATTGGAATGTACGTAGTATGGTTTTCTTGATTAGATCTGGGAGATTTCTCTAGGATGTGGGTTTATGTGGAAAGCAGGTGTAGACATTGTTTGATATTCCCCTTATAGACTTGGATCAAGACCAGACGCGGCAGGTGGTGGTGGATAGGGAAAAGGGTCAATATCTTGGCCATCCGACGATAGTTTTGCTGGAGGATCACAAGACGATCCTAGCTGTGTACCCCAAGGGCCACGGCAAGGGCGCGATAGTCCTAAAGAGGAGCTGTGATGGGGGATTGACCTGGTCGGAACGTCTACCGGTACCGAAGAGTTTCGAGACCAGCAAAGAGACTCCTACCATTTACCGGGTCGTGGATCCCCAGGGAAGGAAACGGTTAATCCTCTTCTCCGGTCTGTATCCGATTCGCATGTCGGTTTCCGAAGATGACGGCCTTACCTGGTCTGAGCTTACTCCTATTGGGGATTTTGGTGGGATTGTGGCCATGTCCAGCGTGATTCCCTTGAATACGGGCAAAGGTCACTACGCGGCGTTTTTCCACGATGAAGGACCTTTCCTACGCAACAGTGGTGTGCCCACGAGCTATCAGGTGTTTAAGACCATGTCGACTGATGGGGGTTTGTCGTGGAGTGAACCGGTCCTGGTGACGGAGCACCCGGAAGCTAAACTCTGTGAGCCGGGGGCCCTCAGATCGCCGGACGGTAAGCAGATCGCTTTACTATTGCGGGAAAACGGCCGGAAGTTCAATTCCTTTGTGGTATTCAGTGACGATGAGACAGAATCTTGGACAGCACCGAGGGAGGTTTCCTCCGCATTGACTGGTGATCGGCATGTAGCCTGCTATGCCCCCGACGGAAGGCTAGTGGTTACCTTCCGGGATATGGCGAAGGATTCCCCCACCAGAGGAGACTGGGTAGCCTGGGTAGGGACCTATGCAGATATTGTAAACGGTACCCCTGGCCAGTACAGGGTCCGGCTAAAGGATAATCTTCATCCCTATGACTGTGGTTATCCAGGGCTTGTACTTTTGGAAGATGGTACCTTTGTCGCCGTCACATATGGACATTGGACCGCTGGTGAGGAGCCATATATTCTATCCGTTCGTTTCCGCTTGGAAGAACTGGACGTGAGGATATAACGGAGATTGGCTGATTGGTGTCGGAGGAAAAGAAGTGGCGGTGACGGCTGGCCAAGTCTTGGAACTGGACTCCTTTTCCCAATAGGTGTAATGAATACTTGTCGATGGTGACTAAAGAAATTAGGCTGGGGTTTTGACATAAGCCCAGGGAAAAAAAGAAAGAACGTGTGCTAAGTTGACCGTTCGATCCCATATCGTTCCAATATTTCATCTGGCGTGCCAAGCTCCTTTGGCAGTAGTCTCACCGTG
>DUMW01000107.1 GCA_012839765.1 Bacillota bacterium | reverse complement strand
CCGACTGAATCTTGCCTATGCTCATCACCGGCACCCGGACCTCGTTTTCCCTAAACTCCAGCTCACCAAATTGGGGAAAAGCCGGGCCTTCCTTTAAAATACTGTCCGCGAACAGGTACACTTCCTTCGCTTCCCAGGCCGCTTCATGGGAATGTCGCATGCCCAACTTGATCGCCACTGTAACCGGGGCCTGGATCAGGGAATAACTGAGCCGATGGCTATTTAAAGGATAGGCCTGATCCGTTGTTCCAGTGATCAGAAACAAGGGTACCTGGGCCCGGGACAGAAAGCTTGCGGGGTCACAGTATTGATGCCGTTCAATACGTTGGTCAACGGTCATGCAAGCAAAATAGTCGGACCATTGGCTGTCCACCTGCAAGAAGCCAGCACCATAGACGGAAATGGCGCAGGCAAACCGGGGATCAAGGGCACTCAGAAGACAGACAAGATACCCACCCCAGCTGATCCTTGTCACGCCAATTCGTTCTGGATCAATTACGGGAAAACTCCGCAATAGACTACTTGCCCGGATGCAGGCCGCCACCGCCTGATAGGTCCACGTATTCTCCCAACCCAACCGGAAAAGATCAAAGAACTTGCCCTCATTATCCTGGCGGGGACCGCCGTCGGGTAAAGGTTGTCCGTTAGGACCACAGCCCCCCAGATCCATGGCAATGGCCGCATATCCCCTGTTGTTCCAAAGCTGGACCCACTCCTTAAACGCGGTCCCACCGCCACCGTGAACGAGCACCATCGCGGGTACAGGCACCGAAAGATCCTCGGGAAAACCCAAGTAGGCAAACACTTGGGTCGGTTTACCCAGATAGGGCTCATTTTCATACAGTAGCGACCAGATGTTTCCGTCTCTCTCCAAAACCTGGTAGTTTGGGCTCTCATAGAGTCTTTCCAGGTCCCACAACGGTGACCGGTCTTCCGCAGGGGGAAGCAGGATAACAGGTGTTTGGACCGTGGCCGCTTGCTTTCCCCCCACCCATACCTGTAACTCAATGGCCTCAACGTTTTTAAGCGGTGGAAATTGAAATTCCAAAACCAAAGGTTCTTGGGCATCGAGCCTCACAGTCTCACGTGTGGGGATGAGGAGCCCTTTGCCGTCTTCTGTCCAACAGACACCCGCCACCCCAACCTCCAACTCCTCCACCGGGTGTGGGGAAGAGATCCGCACTGTGCCAAAGACCTTGTCTTCCTCCGTCGAGTACCAATCCACCCCCGACCCGATACAGGTCCACTGGGGTGGCAAATGGACCCGGCCAAACTCAATAGACAAACTGCTTCCATTCATCTCACCCGCCTGTACCTCCTGGAAGAATGGAAACAGGAAGCATAGAACCAACAAGCAGAATCCTTTCGATGCTTTCGCTTTCTCCCTCATCGAAGTCACCCCATTCCCATGTCACCCATGCATGCTTCACCAATCGGGTTAAAGGGTTTACCCGTCTGCCCCCACCCAAGGTCTACCAAGTGCACCAAAACCCATAGGAACCGGCACCAGCTTCGATGACAACCAGTCCATCCCGCTGGCGAACAGCTCGAACTCCCGGGGGCAGATTCTGAACATGTCCATCTTCCAGAAGAAGGCGATCTCCCTCCGCGACTGCCAAGCTACTTAGGTCCGGAAGCTTGATGTAGCCCACACTGTTCCAGGGGATCTCCACTTTTAGTTGAATGCCCTTTTCCTTCCGGGTCCAGTGGACGGTAATGGGCCCCCGCACCGTCTCCAGGGAACAGTGGACGTAGTCCAACTCATCGATGAAAAGGGGCTGGATCTCGAACTTACCGAAGCCTACCCCCTCTTCCGAGGGTCGGATCCCCGCCAGGAAGGTGTAGAACCAGGCTCCCACGGCTCCATACATGGGATGACAGTGGGAATTCATCCGGGCCCCGGTCTCGTATTCCCACCGCTCCCAGATGGTGGTGGCCCCCATGGAAAGCATGTATCCCCAGCTGGGATAGGTGGTCTGGGTCAGGAGCTTGTAGGCCACATCGGCCCTTCCCTCCGCCGCCAACACCTCAAAGATAT
>DUMW01000106.1 GCA_012839765.1 Bacillota bacterium | reverse complement strand
GCAGAGGGAATATGATTTGCCCTTTGGCTTGGGCGTTCGAAGACTGATTGTGGTGGAAAAGGTGCGTCCTGCCAGAGAGAAGTATCCCCGACGGCCGGGGATGGCCCGAAAGCGGCCATTGTTTTAGGGAGCTAGCAGGAGGACTGCGGTTTCTTGGCGAAGTATCGAAGGGATTTGAAAATTCTTGTACGGGATGTGGTGAAGTTGGCCAGGGTCGTTGCCGTAGTGAACCAAAAGGGCGGTGTGGGGAAAAGTACTACCGCGGTGAACCTGGGGGCGTACCTTGCGGTGCTGGGCCAGCGGGTGTTGCTCATCGACTGTGATCCCCAGGGGAATGCCACCAGTGGTGTGGGTGTGGAGAAACGGGATATTCAACTCTGCATGTACAACGTCCTCATCGGAGGCCGCTCCTTGAAAGAGGTCATTTTGCCTACGGCCATCGAAAACTTCTATGTGGCTCCGGCGCGGATCGATTTGGCCGGTGCCGAAGTGGAACTTGTCTCCACCATATCTCGGGAATATCGGTTGAAGAGGGCTGTGGACGGGGTCCGCGATCAGTACGACTTCATCTTTATTGATGCACCTCCCTCTTTGGGATTGTTGACCATCAATGGGTTGAGCTGTGCCGACGGTGTCCTCGTTCCCATTCAGTGCGAGTACTATGCCTTAGAGGGCCTAAGCCAGTTGATGAACACCATCGATATGGTCCGCAAGCACTTAAATGAAGGCCTGGAGATCGACGGAGTGCTGATGACTATGTATGATGCCCGTACGAACCTCAGTCAGCAGGTGGTGGAGGAGGTGCGGGAGGTCTTCGGGGAACGGGTCTTTGAGACCATCGTGCCTAGAAACGTGAAACTAAGCGAAGCCCCGAGCTTTGGACAACCCATTTATCTATATGACGATCGCTCCAAGGGGGCGATTGCCTACCGTCAGCTGGCCGAGGAATATCTGAGTAAGCGGGGCAGGGGGACAAGGTAGCAAGTGGGGAGGGTTGAAGGATGGCGAAGGGCAGAAGGGCTTTAGGCAAAGGATTATGGGCTTTGTTGCCCGAGGAGGCGATGGAGGAAAAGCAGGGCATCCAGGAGATTAGTATAGAAGAGATCGTGCCTAACCCATACCAACCCCGGATCGATTTTGATGAGGAGAAGCTTCAGGGCTTAGCGGAGTCCATCCGACAGCACGGTGTGATGCAGCCAATCGTGGTGACCAAGGGCGAAAGCGGCTACGTCCTGGTGGTGGGTGAACGGCGCTGGCGAGCGGCGCAACTTGCAGGACTGAAGAGGATCCCTGCCATCATCCAAGAGGTGGATGATCGGAAGATGATGGAATGGGCCCTCATCGAGAATGTGCAACGGGAGGATCTGAATCCCTTGGAAGAGGCACGGGCCTATGAACGGTTGATCGAAGAATTTGGCCTAACCCAACAGGAAGTGGCCGATGCTGTTGGTAAAGGCCGGTCCACCATTACTAACATGTTGCGGATTCTGCAAACCACACCCTTTGTGCAAGGATTAGTGGCCAAGGAGGTCATCTCCGTAGGCCATGCCAAGGCCCTGGCGGGTATTGCCGATCCCTCCCTGCAGGACACGATGGCCCGTTACGTGGTGAAACGCTCCCTTTCGGTGCGACAGACCGAAGCATTGGTGGAAAAGGGGAGTGTTCCACGTGGAACATCAGAAAATGTTCCACGTGGAACCTTGGAGAAGAGGACCAATCCCCAGTTGGCCCTGGTTCAGAGTGAATTGGGCGATGCCCTGGGTACCAAGGTAGTCATCAAGCAACAGAAAAACAAAGGACGAATCGAGATCGAGTACTACTCCGAGGAAGAGTTGCAGCGCATTATTGACCTGATTCTGAGAGATTAGACCGCGGATGTTCCACGTGGAACATGGTGAAGAACACGAGGAGGCCGGGATAATCAGCCATGGTAGAACTTGCGCCTGTCAACGGGAACGCCAAAGGGATCGTCGCACCGGGTACCAATTTGTCCATCACGCTTCTCTCGCCAACCCTCCGTACATACTTGTGTAGATGTTTGGAAACTGATCAATCCCTGCTGAGGCTAACTTTGCCCAAAGACGGCGGTCGTGCCGCCTTGATTAACCAGGGTACCGAGGTTACCCTCCGTTTGCCTGACAATTCGGACCTGTGTCTGGTGGGCCAGGTGGTGGAACGGAACGCCCAGGGACTGCTGATCCGACTTCACGCCCCCGGTGTCCTAGAAAGGACCATGGTGGTCACCAGCGGGAAGGGCGGGGTGGGAAAGTCTTTTATATCCCTCAATCTGGCCTACGAACTGGCTGCCCTGGGTAAGCGGGTGACCCTACTGGATGGTGACCTGACCGGCGGCAACCTGCACCGGCTGTTGGGGGTGGAGCCCCCGGGTGAACTGGCCGATCTCTTTAGGGGGCAGGCCAAGGTTAGGGAGCTAATTAGTCCGGTGGCGGACCTCTTCTTGATCCCAGGACCCCGGTTGCCGGTGACCCTTACCCCCTTGGCGTTGTATCGACTTCGGGCGGAAGTGGCCAAATTGATGGAGGACGTGGATTACCTGGTGGGGGACACTGCGGTGATGGCGTATCCAGGTACCGGCGACTTGGTGAATATGGCCGGGGGGATCTGGCTAGTCTCCACTCCAGAGCCCCATGCCATCGCGGACACCTATGCGGTGGCCTATCAACTGAAGGAACAGGGGATCAATACCCCGGTCTACCTAGTCCTGAATCAGGTGGATTCCCACCGAGAGGCCAGTGCTACCGCGGAAAAGATGTGCTATGTCATAAAGGAGCTGGTGGGGTATCCCATCGAGTACCTGGGTGCCGTGCGCTATGACCGCCGGGTTCGGCGGGCGGTACAAAAGGGGGCACCTTTGGGAAAGGCAGCCCCGGGTTGCGGGGCCCGGAAGGATCTGCTCCAATTGGTGAAGGCCTGGGTTAACCGGCACAGGAACCAAGGGTGAGGGGGGCAAATCTCGGAGGCTAGCGGAAGAAAACAGGCCTCCACTTCGTTTCTTGGGAGGGAATGTCATGGACCGCGTCCAACTGCGGCAGTTACTTGAACAAGTTCAACAAAACCGGATTTCCCTCGAGGAGGCCATTAAAACCCTCGAGGATCTGCCCTACACCGACTTGGGTTTTGCCAAGGTGGATTCCCATCGGGCCCTGCGGCAGGGCTTTCCCGAAGTGGTGTATTGTGCCGGGAAGACTGTGGAACAGGTGGCGAAGATCGTGGAGGTGCTCAGCCAGCAAAGCACACGCATCCTCTGTACCCGGGCCACCGAGGAGATGTATTTGGCCACAAAGGAATTGGTACCCGGGATCCAGTACAATCCTATCGCGCGCACCCTTACCCTAGCCCCTGCGGAGGACTTTACCTATCCTGGCACCATTGCGGTGATCTCTGCGGGGACTTCGGATCTGCCGGTAGCCGAGGAAGCAGCCATCACCGCGGAGATGGCCTGCAACAAAGTGGAGCGGATTTATGATGTGGGGGTGGCGGGCCTACACCGTCTGTTGGCTCAACGGGAGCGGTTTGTACAGGCCAATGTGATTATCGTCGTCGCCGGTATGGAAGGGGCCCTAGCTAGTGTAGTGGGAGGACTAGTGGATCGTCCCGTTATCGCCGTGCCCACCAGTGTGGGCTATGGGGCCAGTTTTGGGGGCCTGGCGGCCTTGCTGTCCATGCTCAATTCTTGTGCTGCTGGAGTCAGTGTGGTTAACATTGACAACGGCTTTGGTGCCGGGTTCATAGCCGCTCGGATCAATCGTCTGATTGGTGAGGCCGCCCGCCATGAATAGGGTGGATCGTTTGCACATCTTCTCTCTACCGGGGGACTGTTCCTTTGATCGGTTGCTCGAGATTTTGGATCTACCCCCGGCAAAGGACTTACCCACCAGCGGTGCTCAAAGGGCGCTACTTCTTAGTCGCTTCCTGGGCAAGGAAGGGATCAAGACTCTAACGACGGCTTCCTTGCCCGAGGAATACACCTGGTTGCAGCGAGTGGCTCAATACCGGCAAGCTTCTGGGCCCTTTGTACTCCTTGGAACAAAAGAAGGTCCCGATTACCGCATTGCCTGGGGAACCAATGGGTACCCAAAGACTACCCCCACAGGATGTTGGGTGGTGCGCAGTTTCCGCAAACCACCGCCCGACCCGACAGCGATTCTAGCTTTACCCGGCGTGGTGGATTGCTTCGTACTTCCTGCCCTGCAATCCGAGACCGCATTTCAGCTTATCGTCCTGATCAGGCCCGATGCTCCTGATCTTACCTTGTTGTTAGATCCTTTGCGGCCCTGCACGGTTAGTTGGCAACCTAGGATTATACAGGAACGCTTCTTGGTTCAGATACCCCTTACCTAGATGGATTGTCTAGAGAAGGAAAATCCCCCCTGGATAGCGAAAGGATCTTTTGTCTACGGACGCAGTCTTATGCAAATTCCTTGGAGAGAAGCGGAAGGATGTATCGAGGCATGGAGAATCGTCGCCGGAGGAAACGTAAACGTAATCAAGCCTTTACGATTATGTTTCTTCCATCAAATCGAGGGAACATCAAGAAGCTAGCTCTGAGGCCATGGATGCTTTGGGGGATAGTCACCTTTGTGACTTTGTTTGTCTTGGCCTTCGGCTTTCTACTACATTCACATATTCAAAATCGTTCCTATATAGATTGCTTGCTTACAAACCTCAACGAGCAAAAGCTTTCGTATCAACAGGCACGACAGCAATTGGATGAACAGCAGATCCTCCTGGAGTTGTATGCCTCCCGGATCGACTCCTTCCGGGTGCAGCTGGCCCAACTGGAGAATTTAAGTGAACAGGTTTTGGATGTCCTAGCCCAAACGGGTACCGTGGAGCCCGAAGTCATCTTAACCCAAGGCTACATGTTCCCCGATTGGGGCTATACTAAGAATATCGGTGGGGGTGTGGGCCAAAGGGTAAACCTCCACGACTGGATTACCGATGACATTGAGTGGATTCAGGCGCAGTTGGAAGTAAGGGAAACCACTCTGGAAAGATTGCTGGATGAAAGCGTGGCCTACCGGGAGCTTCTAGACCGAACGCCCTCCCTTTGGCCCGTGGTCGGGTGGATCAGCTCTACTTACGGCTGGCGGACCCATCCGATTACCGGTAAGCGCCATCTCCATTCCGGGATCGATATCGCGGCAGCTGCCGGTACTAAGGTGCGGGCCACCGCCCGGGGTAAAGTCACCTTGGCCGGTGAGTACGGGGGTTATGGGTTGACGGTGATCATTGATCACGGTACGGGAATTAGCACCCTGTATGCCCATAACCAACAGCTTTTCGTAAGCCAGGGGCAGATGGTGGAGAAAGGGGATATCATCGCCGCGGTTGGTAGTACCGGCGTGAGTACTGGTCCTCACTTACATTACGAGGTAAGGCTCAACGGAGAACCGGTGAACCCCTATCCTTACTTACCATAAAGGAGATAAGGAGCAGGTTATTATGTTTCGCAAAAGTCAGGATGCGGGCATCGCTATGGAGACGGTGATCGGAGAGACGACCAACATTGAAGGGACTTTGCAAACTGGCGGGATTCGGATTGAAGGCAAGATCCACGGGGATATTGTCAGTTCTGGCGATGTGAGCATCAGTAGTACCGGTGTTGTATTGGGCATTATCCGCGCTAAGAACGCCATCATTGCAGGAAAGCTGCAGGGGGAGATTTACGTCGAAGAGCGGTTGGAACTGCTGGCAGGCGGCTACCTGGAAGGAAAGGCCACTATGCGCACTTTGGTCATCGATGAAGGGGCGATTCTCAATGGTGAGTGCGAGATGATCACCGACAAACCATCCGCTTCCCTTGGGGAACGGAAGCAGCCTGACCAGGTTAAGAAAGCGGACCCGAAAGAGAAAGCTTACTCCAACAACACCAAGTAGTCGGGCGACGTCTGTCCGAAAAAGAGTGGAGAGTGCAATGGGGCCTTGGGTTTCCGCCAAGGCCCATTTTTTCCCTAACGGACTGCTTCATCGGCATATTCCTGCCACGGAAAGGGGTAAAGGGGTGTAGTCTGCGCGGGAGAGTACAGACCAAAATGCTCTAGGATCGCCAGCCGGATTCCGCTGATTAGCACCTCCGACAGGCGCATCACGATGTTGAGCCGTGTGTTTTGGAGCACGAAGTATTCCATGAAGCCACCGACATTTACCACCCCGACGATATGGAAGTGGCCGACCTGAGGCAGTTTCTTGTTGACCCCACTGCCCGGGGATAGGGGTCCCGAGCGGACGCTGATGGTGCCTACGTTATCGGCTTTACCGAGACAGGCGTCGATGGCGATGACGGCCTCCCTTTCTTCGGGGGACAGGTCCCGCAGGGTCTCATCGAGATTTCCGGCGTGTACGGGGGACTCCAAGGTACCGTAGATGGTTACCCCCGGCAAATTGAGGCGGGCCAGAGCAGTGCCCACCAGTGGACCCAGACAGTCACCGGTGGAGCGGTCGGTGCCGATACATAATAGGGTCAGGGGTTGCCGGGGCACAAATAGCCGCTCCATGTGGTCCAGCATCATAGCTGCTACTTTCTTACACGCGTCGGGATCATCCACAGTCACTCGCGTTGGCATCCCAAAGCCCAATGCCCTTTTCAACTTGCTGATGGTACCCTCCACGGTCTCACCCCTAAGGAAAATGGTTCCAACTAGTAATCGTTCACAGTATATGATCGAGGGCGGTTCTTTATACATACCAGTGGTAAGGCGGAGAAGGAGGCCATATACTTACCACGGAGGGGAAAACCGTGGAAAACTGCCTTAGGACATTTCAACTGGCGGCCACCTTCACCGGAGCCATCATCGGGGCGGGGTTTGCCACCGGTCGAGAAGTGATGCACTTCTTCGGTCGGTTTGGGGGCTATGGCTTTGCTGGTGCGGGCCTGGCGATCCTATTGTTCACCCTGCTTGGGGGCGGGTTGTACCTGTTCAGCCAGCGGCTGGGTGCCCGGTCCTACGTAGATCTCTTACCACACCTGGGCAAGGGGTCTTTAGGAAAAGCCCTAGATGGATGGATGCTGACCATGCTTCTTGTCAGTGTTGGGGTGATGTTCGCAGGGGGTGGTACCCTTCTACAAGATCGCTACGGACTTCCGGCCTGGGTGGGGGCGGTGTTCATGGGGGGCCTGAGCCTTTTGATCTTGCAAAGGGGAGCCACAGGGCTCCTATCGGCTAGTGGTCTACTGGTTCCCGTTATGTGTCTGATCCCCATCCTGCTGGGACTCAAGGTCTTGGTGACCCCCGAAAGGCACTTAGCCACCACAGTGATCGAGGACTATGGCTATCCTGCCCATTGGTGGAGTGCTGCTTGTATCTACGTGGTCTACAACCTCTCCCTGGGGGCAGGAGTAATCGCCGCCCTTGGCCACACCATCAGAGATGGTCGCGAAGCCCTTACCGCTGCTATGTTGGGTGGGGGGCTATTGGGAGCGGTCCTTGTCGCCATGTTGATCGGCTTGCTCAGTTACCGCACAGAAACGTTGTTGTTGGATCTGCCCCTCCTTGCCATCATGGAAGATTTCGGTCCCTGGTGGTCCCTGGCCTTTACGGTGCTTCTGTGGCTGGCCATGCTCACTACCGCGGTGGCTAATGTCCATGCCCTGGCCTGTCGCCTTCGCAAGCGGCTGAACAGCTACCGGAGCGGGATCGTTCTTTGTACATTGGTGGGCCTTCTGGTGGGATTTGTGGGTTTTGGGGAGCTTGTGACCGCGGCTTACCCGCTGTTTGGGTACATTGGTGCTGTGCTCCTGGGAGTAGCCCTGGTGAGGAAACTCTTCACCAGGAATCTGTCCTAGGTCAAGCAGGATAATCGGTGGATGGTGCGAAAGAAGAATATACTAGGTTACCTGGGGTGAGCATATGTGGGTCGTGGTATTGAACCGGAACCGTCTGATCTTCCTGGCCCTATTACTGGGTATCTGTAGTGTGGTGGGGATGTGTATTGGCTATGTCACCGGCTATTTCGAAGACCAAGGTATTGTGGAAGGTGTCTATGTTGACTCCCTTCCCCTGGGAGGCCTGTCCCCGGTCCAAGCGGCCCAGCTCCTTCGACAGCTGCAGCCTACGTTGACCCCCATCGAGCTGGTAGGACCCGATGGCCAGTCCTGGCAGGTGCTCCCCGAGAGCTTGGGCTTTGTGGTGGATATTGAGGCGATGGTGGATTACGCGTATGGGATCGGCCGGAGGGGAACGTTGAAGGACCAGATGCGTCAACGGATGCAAGCTGCCCAGGAGGGTGTGCGAGTACCCTGGATCCTCAAGGCCGGCGACGAGTTCACCCAATTCTTGAACAGTCTTGCCCAGGAACTCTATCAGCCACCCCAGGATGCGAGTTTTCAGGTACTGGCCGACGATACCGTAACTATTATCCCTGCCCAGTGGGGACGGGGTTTGGAGCTGGAACGGGCTGCCTTGCTGATTAAAGAAGCGGTCTGCAATCCAGGGAAAGGCAAGGTGCAGCTGCCGATGATTCCCCTTGCCCCCAAACTAACCACTGAAGACGCGGAAAACTGTGGGATTGTTTCCCTCCTTGCCTCCTTTACCACACGCTACGATCCCACTGAAACTGACCGAGCCCATAATGTAGCTTTGGCCGCGGCTACCCTCGACGGTACTGTCTTGCATCGGGGGGAGGTATTCTCCTTTAATGCGCGCATCGGCCCCCGCACTGCCGCCAGGGGTTATCGGAATGCGCCGGTGATTATTGATGGGGAACTCCAACCGGATATCGGTGGTGGTGTATGTCAGGTCTCCAGCACCCTTTACGCTGCTGCGGTCCTAGCGGACCTTACCATTGTGGAGCGGCATCCCCACTCGGTACCCGTTACCTATTTACCCCTGGGTCAGGACGCCACCGTGGTCGATGCAGCCTTGGACCTGAAGTTCCGAAATGATCTTGATCACTGCATTTTGATTAAGGCCCAGGCCCAGGATGGTGTTCTCACGGTCCGCATTTACGGTGCACGGCCCCAATTCATCTATGAACTGGTCAGCAGGGTTGAACAGGAACTGCCCATACCGACGGTCTATCGAACTTCTGCCACCCTTTCCCCCGGCCAGCAAGTGGTAGAAAAGCCAGGAGCGCGTGGTCTTGTGGTCTCGGTGTGGAAAGTCAAAAGGGATGCACAGGGGGTGGAACTGGGCCGTTCCCTGGTGAACCGGTCAACCTATCCGGCCCGTCCGCGGGTGATTGTTGTACCCCAGTGATCAATTAATCGTCATAGTATCCCTTGGGTTTATAGATGAGGATTACTGTCTTCTTCCGCCATCTCAGCAAGGGATCCACGACGAGCTTCAGCAGTCTGATCATGTCCTTGCCCTCCCTCTTTGGCCTACTAACCTATTATATACCTGGGGCGGGGATTGTGTGTCAGCTAGGCGATTGTGGACAGGTTACCGGTCGTTGCGCCGAGTCTGCATCAAGTGCTATTCCTTCATCTAATCTTGACAAGAGCGCGATAGTAGCAAGCTGGAGGTGGTCTACTTGTTCCTGAAAAAGAGCATTAGCAATGGAAGGGTATATCCCTCCTTTGTTGAGGGTTACCGTGTCAATGGTAAGGTTAGGCATAGGACCATGGAAAACATTGGGTACCTCGATGAATTGGAGAAAATATACGATCCAAAACTAGCCGAGCCTACAAGAATATGACTTCAAAAGGGAAGGCTCCGAAACCCACCTAAACCTTGATGTTTCAGGGCCTTTTGCCCACTCTTGATGTAAAGAAGGGGCACGCCCGACAAAGGCCTGTCAGTAGGCTACATCATCCAGAGAAATTTCTCGCATTCCCTATTGATTCTCTGCGGAAGTTAGGCTATAATTAGTTCCAAACAACCCGATAGCACTGTAAAGACGATGAAGGAGAAAAGTAAGAAAGGTTAATTCTTCTAACAGAGAGCCGGGGATTGGTGAGAGCCCGGTGAAGGATTCCTTTCCGAAGTTCTCTCTGGAGTTGCCCACTGAATGAAAGTACTCTTTCTAGTAGGTGTGGCCGGAGCTTTCACCGTTAAAAGAAAGCAAGTATCGGTCTTATTGTCCCTTTTCGACAAGGAGAGGTACTTGAACTGAGGTGAGCTGTGTATCTTTGCAGCTAAATTGGGTGGTACCGCGGGAGATAGATCTCGTCCCAAACTGGGGCGAGATTTTTTTTATTCTCTTCTACTTTTGCTATGAGGAGGCGTAAAGGATGAATACAAATTCTTGGGTGCAGGATCAAGTGCTGAATACCAATACTATCCCGGTGTACGTTGGTAATTTGGCCATTGGCGCAGGGCAACCGATCATCATGGCGGGACCCTGTGCGGTGGAGAGTGAAGAGCAGATGATGCGGATCGGCAAAGCGGTAGCCGCAGCCGGTGCCCACGTGCTGCGAGGCGGCGCGTATAAGCCCCGGACCAATGTGCAAAGCTTCCAGGGTTTGGGACTAGCGGGACTGGAGCTTTTGCGCAAGACCGGCGATGCTTTAGGGATTCCGGTGGTTACCGAAGTGGTTTCCCCCGCCGATGTGGATCTGGTGGCTAGTTACGCGGACATTCTCCAGATTGGTTCGCGAAACATGCACAACTACCCCCTGTTGCTGGAAGTGGGCCGGACTCGGAAGCCGGTACTCCTTAAGCGGGGCTATGCCGCCACCATCGAAGAGTGGCTCGCCGCCGCGGACTATATTGCCGCGGGAGGAAACAACCAGATTATCCTCTGTGAACGGGGGATCCGGACTTTCTCCACCGAGACCCGCAATACCTTTGATATCAGCGCGATTTGCTTGGCGAAGATGAAGAGTCCCTACCCGGTGATTGCGGATCCTAGCCATGCCGCGGGGATTCCTTCCCTGGTGCCCCATCTGGCACGGGCGGCCATTGCGGCGGGCGCGGATGGTTTACTCATCGAAGTTCATGATCGTCCCGAAGAGGCCTTATGTGACGGGGGCCAGGCCCTCTTACCCGAAGTATTTAGACAATTGGTCCATTCGCTGCGTACCATCACCGAGGGCTAAGGAGGAGCGCGGGATGTATACACTGGCTTATCTCGGACCCGAGGGGACTTTCTCCCAGGAAGCCGCCACCTTGTACGAAAGGCTTTTGGGGGTACCCTGTGAACAGTTGCCCGGGCAGGATTTCGAACAGATCTTTAGCTGGGTGAGCCAAGGTCGCGTGGATTACGGAATCGTGCCCATCGAAAACTCCCTGGAGGGCTCGGTGACCACCAATCTGGACCTTCTGACCACGGAAGATATCTTCATCCGGGGAGAGGTGATTTTGGATATCGATCACTGTCTGTTGGGCTTGGGGGAAGGGGTGGAGATTCTAGAGATCATCTCCCACCCCCAGGCCTTGGCCCAGTGCCGGAGGAACCTAAAAAGACTCTATCCCGACGCACGGGTCATTTCGGCAACGTCTACGTCCCACGCGGCCCGGGAGGTGGCCCAGGGGGGAAGGGCCGAGCGGGTGGCCTTGGGTACGCGGGCGGCGGCCAAGATCTACGGATTAAAGGTCCTTCGGACTAACATGGCGGATAACCCCGAAAACCAAACTAGGTTCTTGGTGCTTTCTCGCAAGGATCATCCGCTAACCGGGCTAGATAAGACCTCCATAGTGGTCTCTCCCCAGGCCAATCGTCCAGGAGCTCTTCATGGGATTATTGAGCCTTTTGCCCGTTTGGGAATTAACCTGACGAAGATTGAGAGTCGTCCTACAAAACGCTTCCTCGGCGAGTATGTTTTCTTCATCGACTTCGAGGGTCATCGGGAACAACCGGCTGTTAAGCAGATTCTGCAGCAGTTGAAAGAAGAGACTAGTTTTATGAAGATGCTGGGTTCCTATCCCCAATATATACGGAAGGTCAGGGCAAAGGCTGCACTGTGAGTGCTGCCTTGCCCTGATCGCCACTATTCCGTGATTCCCGCCTTTTCTAGGTAGCTGTACCGGCTCCAGTTTACGCGGATTTCGGCCTTCTGTTGCAGTTCCCAAAAGACCGCCTGGATGTCGGCACGCTCGAGCTTAAGCTGCAATTCGATGAGCTGAGTCAGTGTCTCGTCCAGTTCCGCGGGTGTAGCCTCCTTGCGATCAGTGATCTTCACGATATGGTAACCGAAATAGGTTTCCACCACTGGGGAAAGCTCATTGATTTCCAAAGCGAAGACTGCGTCTTCCAGGGCCGGAGGCAGCTGTCCCCGCACGACCCAACCCAGGGCGCCGCCCTGTTGTACCGAGGCGAAATCGATGGACTTTTTCCGAGCCATCTCGGCGAAATCGGCACCGGCCTTGAGCTCCTGCAAAATCTGTTCTGCCTCTTGTTTGTCATCCACCACGATATGGTGGACCTCTACCATTTCAGGGGTCCCCAACTCATATTTATGGGCCTCGTAGTACTCCTCCACCGCCCCTGCGGGAAGCTCGATGTCTTTGGTGGCTAGATACTGCAAAGTCAGATCCACCGCGATATCCCGCCGGATCCGTTCTACGGAAATGTTGTACTGGGCCAGGGTCTGCAGGAAAACTTCCTCGGAAGGATACGAGGACTTAATCACGGCCAGTTCCGCATCGATCTCTGCATCGCTAGGTACATATCCTGCCTCTTTGCCAGCCTGCATGATCAGTCGTTCCAAGATCAGATATTCCAAAACAGTGGCGCCGTAATCCTCTTCCAGTTGGGCGAAGAATTCTTCTTGGGTGATGGGCTCGCCGTTAACGGTAAGCACCACCGGCTCCACCCCGGCTTGGGACTGAAGACTGCCATTATTGATCAAAACCAAAGTGACCATGACTAGGATGCTGCTGAACAGCACTAAGGGAAAACGGAACTTTCGATGCACATATAGCTTACCCAAGTTACCAACAACCCCTTTATAGAATGTTGTGTGGTCCGTTGGAAACCACATAGATTTCACATTCGCCCTCAGATGTGGAAGTCCTTGTGGTTTCGGGAAAAACATCTTGTCTGAACAGGGAAGCTCAGGGGAGGGGGTGGTTAACTGGTAAAATTGTCAAAACCACTCCTTGTTGCTATGATATTTACCATAGATAGAGCAAGCCTTAGACCATAAAAGGCCGACGGTGACCGCTGCTTCAACCTGGGGGGCTCTGTTTCGAAATGCTTTTCTGGTCCCTTCAGCAGAACAGCGGAGTTTTGGCGGTCCCCTCGGTTGCCTGACCATGGGGTCTAGGTCAGAATGTAATTCGATGGGGGGTAAAGGGAGCTTGCCCGCATGGGCCATAGTACTTTTGTGACTCATCAGGCCTACGCGGTTGGCCGTTGCCCCTTACCTTCCTACGTGTAAGAGAAATACCGTTACTAAACGGAAGCGAGGGAATGCTATGCAGTTTCAGGTGGGTGATATTATCCAAGCTAAGAAAAAGCATCCCTGTGGCAGCTTTGAATGGGAGATCCTCCGTACTGGCGTGGACTTTCGCCTTCGGTGCCTTGGTTGCCAACGGGTGGTGATGCTGCCTCGCCAGAAGTTTGAAGGCATCGTAAAGAAAGTTATCAGTCGAAGTACCCCAGAGGAGTAATCTTTAGAATCAATTGTCCCTTCTTTTCCCTTCCCGTGAATGCTCCCTTTGCACCGCAATTAAGAAAACCCAGACAAATCTTCTGACGATCAGTCGTTACTCCTCCTAAAGTCTAGGACAGACAGCCGTCTAACTTTGGGCATTCACGGTTTCCTGCCGAACCCATCCTTGCCTGCTACCCAAAGGGGTCGAGACAACCTTTGCACGTCTTTTCCCCAATGAATAGCCTGTGTCAGCAGCGTTTTGCCCGCGACCGCTGGGTATAGAGCGGGCAAAAGCTTAATTCCTTTACCCCATACTTGACTTCTCGCATAAGAGTTTTCGTTGAGATCCCAAACAATAAGACGAATTTCGTACCACTATATTGCACGAATAACATAGTGCCGTCACACCCTCTCGGTGAGGATGTGGCGGTAGATCGGGCCATGGAACTGTTGTGTATGAAAGGTGGTTACGGCTACAAGAAGCTCGCTGACGACTTGTATGTGGTGGGCGCCACAGAACCCAATAATCCTACCTTTCAAAAGTATGCCGAGACCCGGGTGGTGCCTGTTGACTATCGGGATGCGGAGGAGGTCATCGCCTTGCTCCCGCACTATGCCATGTACCTAAGTGCCCGGAACGGTGTATTAACGGTGCGGGCATGGCCGAACCAGCTTCCACAGATCCTTGCAGACATTGCCACCATCGATCAGCCGGTTCGGCAAGTGGAGGGGACGGTGATTATCGCGGAAGTTACCGCGGAAGCTAAGGTAATGTTGGGTTTGGGAAAGATCGTAGGCGGGGTTTCAACAAAAGACCAGGTCTTGGACGTGGACGGTCTTTCGGTGAGCTTTTCAGACTCTGTGACCATTGCGTCCCTGTTGCAGGTGATGCAGGCCCAGGGGAAGGCGCAGCTGAAGGCCTCTACCAGTATCGTGGTGCCCGAGGGCAGCCAATCCACCATCTCCCTTGGCCGGGAAGTGCGGCAGCTGATCCAAAGCCAGACCAATACGGGACAGACCATCGACGGATCGAGGTGAACACCTATCTTACCTTGGGGGTGGAGCGGGTTACCTCCCGGGACGAGATCCGGCTGTACTATGAAGTGGTGGCCCAGGATCTGGCCCAAAGTGTTACCTCCCCGTTGCCGGAGGTGTTGACCAGGCTAGCCAATGGCCGGGTGATTGTGGAGAATAACGCGGCCTTTGTAATTGGCGGTTTGACCAAGAGCGTGCAACAGGAAAACAGTGGTGCCATCCCACCCTATGCCCTACAAAACACCCAAGATACCGAGCTTTTAATCCTGATCTTGCCCCATATCCTCGGGACCCCAAGGCTGGAGCAAGATCCCTTGGAGGATTATTACACCAAGTTCATCCAAAGAAAAGGAAGTGGCCCTGGCCAACGCGAACCCGCGGCCAAAGGAGAATGTTTTGCAGCTGGGACTTGCCACCCATTACTCCCCGGGACTTACCACCTATTTGGCCAGCCAGGGCGTTGAGACTGCTCAATTCAGGACCGGTTTTACAGGACGGCTTTACTTTACACGCAACGTGGGGCTTTACTGGGCCTCCAGTGATGTACGAGACCGCCTCACCGAGGTGAAGACTAGGGATTGGGGAGTGCTGCTTGCTTCCTCGGCCAACATGGCCGATGTCTACCTGGGCTTGGGGCAGGGGAAGGTCAAAATCACCGGGGAGCAAACCACTGTGTTCCGGTATTACGCTGCCCGGGCGGGGATGGACCTAAAGTTGGGGCCCTTCCGGCTGGGTGTGGGATACCAACATGCCTTCGCAGAGCCGGAAGCACCGGATTTGGATACCACCTACTTTTCCCTGGGCCTGGCATTTTAAAGCCCCGGAAGAAGTAGGGGGAAGTGGTAGGGGCGATGCTGGGGCAGTGCCCCGGCGGGAGGCACTCCGGGGTGTGAGAGTCCAAAAACCTTGGAGTCGGCCTCCCTATCTTCTTTTCAGACTACTTGTCATGGATATAACCGGGTTATTGGTGGGCAGATCCCTTTTCTAGGACACTATAGTATTGGGGATGACTCCGCGGGCCCAAGGGGTTAAGCGATGGGCAATGGGCCATCTTACCTTGCCAACGGATTTGGGCAGTGATATAATTGATTGGAAATCCCTGCTCCGTTGATGCCGGAGCCATCTTGCCCATAGGGAGGAGGTGGAGCTCAATGCGCTCCTACGAGGTGATGTACATTCTGAACCCCACATTGGAAGAGGAAGCTATCGATGGGTTGATCGAGCGGTTCAACGGGATCATTACCCAGGACGGCGGCGAAATCGAAAGCGTGGATAAGTGGGGTAAACGTCGCTTAGCTTACGAGATCGACAAAGTGCAGGAAGGATTCTATGTAGTAACCAAGTTCCGTGCAGAGATCTCGGCCTGTGACGAGCTTAAGCGGATCATGGGAATCACCAACGATGTGTTAAGGTACCTGCTTGTGCGCCAAGACGGCTAATGTGAGGGGAGTGCAGGTATGCTAAACAGAGTAATACTGATAGGGAGATTGGCCCAGGATCCGGAATTGCGGTATACAACCAGTGGTGTCGCCGTCGCTAACTTTTCCTTGGCGGTAGAACGCCCCTACACCAGTCAAGCTGGTGAGCGGGAAGTGGATTTTATCGACATCGTCACTTGGCGGAAACTTGCAGAGATTTGTGCTAACAACTTGCAGAAGGGGCGGCTGGTGGCTGTGCAGGGGCGCTTGCAAGTGCGTTCCTATGAGGCTAACGACGGTACCCGACGCAGGGTGGCGGAAGTTGTCGCCGACGAAGTACGGTTCCTCGATTGGCCGAACCGGTCCCAGGAGGAAGGCCCCTATGGCGGTCCATTGGACGAGCCCATGGAGGGAACGGACGACGATCTCCCATTCTAGAAAGGCGATTAAAGGGAGGTATTGAGCATGGCAGCCCGCAAAGGCGGTCGGAAAATGCGGAAAAAGGTCTGCATTTTCTGCACCGATAAAGTAGATCACGTGGATTACAAAGACGTGAACCGACTGCGCCGGTTTCTTACCGATCGGGGTAAGATCCTACCACGACGGATTTCCGGCAACTGTGCGCGTCATCAGCGCCAGTTGACCACCGCGATCAAACGGGCGCGGCAAGTCGCTTTGTTGCCATATACTGTAGACTAAGTACGTTGAGGGGAGCCGCATGGGCTCCCCCTTTGGTCATTTGGAGCAAGCTAACCATCCCTGGGGTTGGAGGAGGGAGCTATGCAGAAGCCTGAGATCAACATCGCCCGGAATCTGCGCAGTATTGAGGTTCTCAAGGCGGAACTCCTCAGTGGTGTGGCCGCCCTTTTTCGCGGGATGGTTAAGAGTAACGAAGACGTGATCAGCGATTCCCTGTCCCGTCTGATCATCTGTGCCTACACCCTCGGACGCAGGTTAGGAATCGGTTTTTCCCGCCTGGATGCCAGAGTGGACAGTAAGCTGAAAGCCTATCTTGATAACCAGGAACGGACAGAGGATCTCTACCATGATTTTTCCGAACTGCAGAATTATCGACTTAGTAATAAGAGGTGAGATGGATTGAACCAGAGAATGTCAACCACAGCCCTAACTGAAGCCGCAATGTTGGGTGCTGTGATGGTGGTCCTATCCCTTCTCGCCTTCTATCTAGTCCCTTACTTAGCCCTAATTATCCCCCTGCCGGTCATCGTTCTCGTTGTGCGCCGGGGACTGCGGACAGGGATCATTACCACCATTGTTACTTCCTTGATCATGGGATTTTTCGATCCCTTGTTGGTGATCGTGATCCTGTTCGAGATTGGTGTCGTGGGAATTGCCCTGGGACAGGCCATCCGCGAGTCCTTTAGTCCGGTACTTACCTTGGTTTTGGGTATTGCCGCAGCCTTGGTGGCCAATCTGTTGCTGCTGGCGGTTTCTTTCTACCTGCTTGATGTCAGTATTGTTGAGGACTTTACCACCATGCTCAACGAGACCTTTGAGATTATTGAGCGGATGGATCTGGGGCAGGCTCTTCCTCCGGAGCAAATCAGTATGTTTGTGGATATGCTGAAGCGGCTCTTACCCGCCATGCTGTTAATTTCCGTGGGGGTTACCGTTACCATCAACTATGGTCTGAGTATCCTGGTCTTTCGACGCTTGGGCATGGAGATCAAGGGTTGGACCCCCTTTAAACGATGGCAAATGCCTATGCCCTTGGGGGTTGCCATTGTGATTGTGCAGCTTTCGGACCTGGTGATTCCCTATCCCCAGGATCACTGGTCTTTGACCTTGATGATGAACTTGAAGCTGGTGCTCATGACCATTGCCTTCATCTACGGGGTGGCCCTGGTTTGGTTTTACTTGGACAAATACCAAGTACCCACCCTTGGACGGGTGATCATCCTTTTCCTACTGTTCTTTAACCCCCTTTTTTACCTGTTGGTCACCTGGGCCGCCATCTTAGATGTCTGGTTTGATTTCCGCAAGCTCAAGGAGGAAAGGGTCTAGAAGGAAGTTTGCTTTCAAAACCTTTACAGGGGAGGTAACCTAAGCGATGAAAGTTATTCTGAAGCAAGCGGTGAAAAAGCTCGGCAACGCCGGCGATGTGGTGGAGGTTGCCGATGGCTATGCGCGTAATTACTTGTTCCCCAAGAATCTTGCTGTGCCCGCGGAGCAGTCTGCGTTAAAGGTTTTGACCGCCGAGCAAAAGCAGCAAGAGCGGAAGCGCCAACAGGAAGCAGCTAAGGTCAAGGCCCTGGTCAAGGCCTTGGAGGAGAAGCCGGTGGAGGTCAAGGCCAAGGCCGGCGAAGGCGGTAAGCTTTTCGGTTCCGTCACTGCCCAGGATATTGCCGATGCGATTCAGGTTGTCCACGGTGTAGAAATTGATCGACGGAAACTGCAACTGAAAGAGCCCATCAAACAGTTGGGCACCTTCCAGGTGACCTACGCCCCGCTGCCGGAGATCAGTGGGGTGATCACGGTGAATGTGGTGGCGGAAGAGTAGGGACTGCTATGCGGATTGACGGTTCCACTAAGGTTGCAGGTGTGATAGGTTATCCCATCGGCCATAGTCTCTCGCCCCTGATGCATAATACCGCGTTCCGGGAATTGGGCCTAGACTTTGTGTATGTGCCCTTCCCGGTGCATCCCCAGGACTTAGCCCAGGCCATCAGGGGGATGCGGGCCCTGGGGATTGTGGGTCTTAATGTCACCGTTCCCCATAAAGTGGCGGTGATGGAGTACTGCGACGAACTTACCGAAGATGCCCAAAGGATTGGCGCGGTGAACACGATCATCAATCGGGACGGCGTCTTGATTGGAGACAACACCGATGCCCGGGGTTTTGTCACTTCCTTAGGCAGCCCGGCATACATCACGGGCCAGGAGGTGCTTCTCCTTGGGGCCGGCGGTGCGGCCCGGGCCATTGCCTTTGCTCTGCTACAACACAAACCCAAGCGACTAACCATTGCCAATCGCTCCAAAGAACGGGGAATCCAGTTGGTGAAAAGCCTGGCTCCCTTTGGGCCCGTGGAACTGGTCGAGCTGGGGGACGAACTGTTTATCCAACGGTTGGCTTCCAGTGGATTGATTATCCATGCCACTTCCTGTGGCATGTACCCTGCGTGCGATGAGAGTATCATTACCGATGCCACCACCCTGTTGCCTAAGGATGCCTTGGTCTGTGACATCGTCTACAATCCGTTGAAGACAAAGCTTTTGGCTCTGGCGGAAGCTGCCGGTTGCCAGATCCTTGATGGGCTGGGTATGTTGGTGCACCAGGGTGCCATTGCCTTTGAGGCCTGGACCGGTCGGCCAGCCCCGGTGGCCCACATGGAAGAGGTTCTACGGGCTCACTTAATGTCTAGAGCCGCGGGCGAGGTAAGCAAAGAATCCAAGGCAGAGGAGTAGGGCCCCCAAGAGCACGTCCTGGCGGCGAAACTGCAGGATCAAAGCCAGGCAAGAACCGACTCCCAACAAAGGAAACACCGGCCCGAGGGGTACCTTAAATCCTGGCCGGTATCCCCGTTGAGTACGAAGCTGCAGTATGGCTAGATTCACCAGGATAAAGGGATAAAGATGGAGGAAGCTTGCGGCCTGGGTGAGCCCCTGGATATCTCCCCGGGCAAGGCTTAGGGCGATGATTCCAGCGGTGATGTAGAGGGCGACCAAGGGAGTCTTGTATTGATGGTGAGTCTTTTCCATAAAGCCCGGTAATACCCCGTCCCGGCCCATGGCAAAACTGATGCGACTTGCGGAAAGGAGCCCGGCATTGGCGGAGGACAGGGTAGCCAACAGGCATCCAAAGGCAATGAGTTTACTGCCCAACGGCCCCATTACCAAGCGAGCCGTGTCCGCAATGGGGGTAGGGGACAATCCTAACTCCCGGTAAGAAACAAGACCCGTGGCGGTGTATACTACGCCCATATAAAGCAGAGTAACGAGTACCACCGCAAGGACGGTGGCCCAAGGAATCACCACCCTGGGGTTTTTGATCTCCTCGGCGGCAGTGCTGATGGCCTCAAACCCCAAAAAGGAGATGACGATGAAACCCGCGGATCGGGCGATGGCACCAAGACCATAGGGAAACAGAGGTACTTGTAGATTAGGATCCACCGCGGGAAGTCCCCGGGCAAGGTAGAGTAGGATAATGGCAAGCAGAATGAGTACCGTGGCACTTTGCAGTTGAGTACTTTCTTTACTGCCATGAACATGGATCTGCAGCAGGATGACAAGTAGGACGAAGGCCACTGGTTTCCAGGGTAACCAGGGGAGGAAATAGGTTACGTATTGGGCAAAGCCGATGATGTAAAAGGCACAGCCCAAGGATTGCCCCAGCCATAGGGACCACCCGGCGATAAACCCCCAGAAGGGGAAGAAGGCTTCCCGTACATAGACGTAGGGTCCGCCGGCGGCGGGTAGGGCCGTGGCCAGTTCTGCAAGGGTAAGGGCGGTGCAAAGCATGGTGGCCCCTGCAATTCCATAGGCATAGACGGCACCGGGACCGGTGAGGGATGCCACCAGTCCACTGAGGATGAAGATACCGGCCCCCAGCATGGTGCCTATTCCCAAAGCCAAGGCATCACCAAAACCAAGGGTTTTCTTGAGGGATGAGGACATCCTGAGCCAAGTTCCTTTCTTGAGGTTTGTTCTAAGATAAACTTATGATAAACTTATGCATAGCTACTAACAAACAGAAGAAGAGTTAATGATCTGCACAGGGAGTGTATAGGGGTGTCCTTCTCGGGGGAAGCTATCGGTGCGGAGACGCGTCGGATAAAACACCTGATGGTTTGGCAACAGACCACTTGTAGGCGGTGTCTCCGCCACAAGGCCGACAATTCCCTGCTTCCCCACGGGAAGAAGAAGCATGAATGTCTTGCTTAGGGAATTGTCGGCCTTGCATTTTGTTCTACCACAAGACCCGTCGCATAAAGATAAAATGCGGCCAGTTCACTCTATAGGTAGGGGGTAATCTCCATGAGGAAGAAACTGCGTGTGGGCGTACTCTTTGGGGGTGTGTCCGGAGAACATGAGGTGTCCCTTCGTTCTGCCGCTTCGATCCTGGAAGCCATCGACAGAAGAACGTATTTCCCCATTGAAATTGGTATCAGCAAAACCGGAAAATGGTACGTAGGAGAGGGTGTCTTAGATTACCTTAGTGGAAAGACGGATCGACTGCCCGAGGGATGTTCAGCCTGCACCTTCCTGCCGGGACAACCGGGGAGGTTCCTATGGCTGATCAAAGGGGGATTTCCCACCGATCAGGCCCTGCGGGTGAATATTGTCTTTCCGGTGCTCCATGGTACCTTCGGTGAGGATGGCACCATCCAAGGGCTTCTTGAGGTCGCAGGCATTCCCTATGTGGGGGCTGGAGTGGCCGCATCCGCGGTGGGGATGGACAAAGCCTTCATGAAGGATGTCTTCAAGACCCATGGCCTGCCGATTCTACCCTACCTGGTGGTGCGGAAACCCTTTGCACCGGACCTGGAACAAAGGGTGGGCGATACCTTAGGTTACCCCTGTTTTGTGAAACCGGCCAACTTGGGTTCGAGTGTGGGTATCACGCGGGTGGAAACACCGGAACAGCTGCGGGAAGCCTTGGAACATGCGGCCACCTTCGATCACAAGGTCCTGATCGAAAAGGCGGCGGTCAATTGTCGGGAAATTGAGTGCGCGGTTTTGGGCAATGACGATCCCAAAGCATCCATCTGTGGTGAGATCATTCCAAAGCGGTCTTTCTACGACTACGAAGCAAAATATATCACTGACGATACGGAATTGGTGATTCCGGCGGATCTGCCTGAGTCCATCGTGCGGCAGATCCAGGATCTTGCGGTGAAAGCCTTCAAAGCCATTGATTGTAGCGGTATGGCCCGGGTAGATTTCTTCTTATGTGGCGATGAGATCTACGTTAACGAGATTAATACCATTCCCGGTTTTACTTCCATCAGTATGTATCCGAAACTATGGGAGGCCTCCGGTGTGAGTTATCCGGAACTGATTCATCTTTTAATCAAGCTTGGTTTGGAACGGCATCGGAAGAACCGTAGGCTGAAACGGACCTTCTAGACCCCGGGGGAGGTGAGCCCCGTGAAACGCCTTTGGCATCTGACCACCTTGGTTTCCATTGGCAGACTCACGTGGTGGCTCTATACTTACTTTGCCAAGTTCCGCCATCCTGTGATTCCCGCCTATGGCCCGGTGGAGATTGCCCTAGAGCAGTTTGCCGCCATCCGCCGGCAGCACTTCTTGATTGGAGCAGTGTGGCTGGTTGTCCTATTGGCTTCCATCGGTATGCTCGTAAGGCAAAGGTTTAAAGCTAAGTCTAAGGGAACTCCTCAGGCACCTTCGGCTTTGGGGATGTAGCCAAGGGAGATTTACGCGTGGCTGCAAGCAGTAGGTAGAGTCGGGCGTAATTGTTAACAATGGCCCAGAAAGAAGTCTCCCCCGTGCTGATAATTATTGATGGCAGCACGATCTGCTCTGGGAGTCCGAGACCGCCAGTGACGCGGAGGCAAGGCGGAAGGAGACAGGGTTTATCAGATATTATCGTTCAAATGCTCCTCAGAGGGGCTATAACCGGTGGCTTAAGTACTGACTGGTCGGCCTCCGGCGTCGGTTAAACGAAGTCT
>DUMW01000105.1 GCA_012839765.1 Bacillota bacterium | reverse complement strand
GAAGGCAAACAGGCATGGTTCGAAGGGATCCAACTGGAAGTCTAGCTGGACTATGGCTGCCAACCCGTCCACAGACTTCCGAAGATCGGTGGCCCCCACAGCAAGATAAACCTTCTGCCTAGGATGGCCTATCAGCATAAGGCATCAGCGAGCGAATCACATCCACTAACACATCTTGATCGAAACCTCGCTCAACCTCCAGGACAACATCACCAATGCGTAATGATACCCCCGAGCCAGTTCGAATGGTGTCCGGTAAAGAAACCCACCGGCCGCTTCCACTGCTGACCAGGACACGTTCGGCCTTAAACCTCCTCAACCAGTATTGCAGTTGATGTACAGACAACCCCTGTTCCGAGCACCACGCCTTCTGCGTCTGACCGCTGGCAAGGTATGCTCTCACACGTTCTTCCCAAAGCTGACGTTTGTCTTGGGTCACCACACCAGTCACCTTGCTAAGTTATGATGGTTCAATTATCCCACCATAACCAAGCTGGTGCTATGTGGGTCAGCTTTGACGCTTACTCCAAAACGATCACTCTGGGGATGCGGTCGCAAAAGTAGGCTTGTCTCACTGAATCGGATTCTCCGGGGCAAAGCAACTGTTAGTATCTGCTGTTCGTTGCTCTCACATGAAACAAAAACCCTTCCTTCGGGCAGATCCCACCGAAGAGATACGGTCACTCCTCCCCGGCACTGTAAACCACTAATTGTACCCCTAGACCATTTCTTCGGTAGTGCCGGTATCAACTTGATGAATCCTGGTTTCGAGTACAGAAGCATCTCCTGTACGGCCGCCGTCCAACCCATATTAGCATCCAATTGAAGGGGGGCCCGTCTACCCCAACGCATATCCAGCGTAATACCTTGTCTACGCCAATCATTGTGGTAAGTTAGGAAATTGGTCCCCAGACAGGCACGACTAATCAGTTCCAGACATTCGAAAGCCCGATCACCATCTGCCAAGGGACCACCGCTTCGAGATAATAACCTTCACGCTCAGGCTGACCATGGCTGAACATCACTGACACAATCAACCCTTCCGGTGCTTCGAAGGGACCTGCGGTCGCTTTGGATAGTCTTATTCGTTCGAAAAACTCACAAAACCGTTTTCACGGGGATTACTCACAGCTGTTTTCCTTTTCTGGAAAGAATTCCGGTACTTCTGGGGTGTTTGACCGGTGTGCTTCTTAAAGAGGGTGCTGAAATACTGATGGCTATTGATGCCCACATAGGCGGGGATCTCGGTGATGGGGATATCGGTCTGGGTGAGTAGCATCTTCGCCTTTTGTAACCGCAAGGCCGTAAGGTAAGCCCCGGGGGAGTGCTTAGTATAATCCTTGAAGATTCGATGGAAATATCCTACATGGAGATCTAAATGGGCGGCAATGTCTTGAACTTTGATATCCTGATCATAATGCTCGTGCATAAATCGTAGGGCCCGTTTCACGTGCAGGTTACTCACCGAATCTAAACCTTGGGCCATCTCCGCCGCCAAACGTGAAATCTTGAGGAGGATCTCGCCCAGCAAAAGCTGCGTCAAACAAGCGGAATCAGCCCGTTGGCTGTCTAGCTCCATGATGAGGTTTTTTAGCGCCCCATAGATCTCCTGGGGATCCCGCTGCAATAGGTAAGGTTCCCGCCGTTTCAACAGCGCCTGTAGAGAACCGTTGTGGACGGCCAGCTCCCGCAGGGAAGGACAGCATGTGGTCCGTTCCCTAAAGACAAACTCGATATTAAGCATCCGACAGGTTTTGGCCACCTCCAAGCGATGGGACACCCCCGCATCAATTAGGATAAAGTCGCCCTTATCCATCACCAAGCGGGTCTTCATCACCTCCACTAGAGCACTGCCAGCAATGACATACATAATCTCCACCCGGTCGTGGTAATGGGGTTTCATAGAATACCCCTGCCACTCGCGAAAGTAGTAGGCCACCACCCAGGGTTCAAAGTCTTCAGTCAACCACTTCCCATCGTACAGACTGTAAACGGCCATGCTGGTGCTCCCCTCCTCGGACTGCGCTTGCCTATGCGCAAAAGACATCGTCCAGCAAGGTGCCAACCGGGCCCTCGGGGCCCGGCCTTTCTCTAAAAACCAATTCCCGCCCCTTGCCGAGCCGCCTCTTGGATGCTTTCGGCAAAGGTGGGATGGGCATGGATGGTACCGGCCAGATCGGCCACCGTAGCCCCCAGTTGCATGGCCACGGCCCCCTCGGCTACTAACTCCGTGGCTCCGGCACCGATCAGATGCAAACCCAGGATCTTCCCAGTATCTTTTTCGTACACAATCTTCGCAAAGCCCTCGGTCTCATCGCCGGCCACTGCCCGGCCGTTAGCCACAAAGGGTACCGAGGCTTCTGCACACTGAAAGCCCAAATCCTCAGCCTGTTTCAACGTCAGGCCCACGGCACCGATCTCGGGACTGGTGAAAATGGACCGGGGAATTACCCGATAATCCACCGGAGTAGGTCGGCCTAATATCGCGTTCACCGCGGCAATCCCCTCGGCGGAGCCTACATGGGCTAACTGCCACTTCCCGGTGACATCACCGATGGCGTAAATCCCTTCGATATTTGTCTGCATGTTTTCGTCCACAGGGATCCCACCCTTAGGAGCTAGCTCCACCCCTACCTTTTCCAATCCCAACTGGGCGTAATCGGGTTTGCGGCCCACGGCAATGAGTACCTTTTCAAAGGTCTGATCCCCTTTCGGCAGGTGTGCATGAACTCCCTCGGGTCCCAGTTCTAGATTGTCCAACAGGGTCTGGGTATGTATGGAAATCCCTTGTTTCCGAAGACTCCTTTGCAACAACGCACTGACTTCCGGATCCTCCCCGGGCAACAGTTGGTTTGCGGCCTCCACAATAGTCACCGCTGCCCCAAGGGTGCTAAAGATATACCCCATTTCACAGCCGATGACTCCGCCCCCGACCACCAGCAAGCTCTTCGGGACCTGGGGCAATTCCAGAGCCTCAGTGCTGGAGATGATCTCTTGGCCAAACTCCAAGCCGAAGAGGGATACCGGATGGGAACCGGTGGCGATGATCATGTTCTTGCTGGTCAACCGCTGGGTTTCATCATCGCCTACCACCTCCACCGTATACCGATCCACAAAGGTGGCATAACCGGAATAGACTTCCAGCTTGTGCTTCTTAAACAAAAACTCTATGCCCTTGCGTAGCCTTAAAACCGCCTGTTCCTTCCGTTTTTGCACCTGGGGGTAATCAACGGTTACATCCCCCACTTTGATGCCAAACCTCTCGCTCCGTCGAATGTTCTGCAGCAGCTGACAGGTACTCACTAAGGCTTTGGTGGGAATACAGCCCGCATTTAAACATGTACCACCGACCTGACCCTTTTCCACTAGGGCCGTCCGCAGTCCCTGCCCTGCGGCATGCAAAGCCGCCACATAACCCGCGGCTCCGGCCCCAATCACTAGAACATCGTAATCCACCCGCATTCCCCCCCCTGTTGTAAGAAAAAGAATCAGCCTTGGAGCACCCAGCGAACCGCGGGCACCCCAAGGCTTAGGCGTTTACGCGTTCAGTTTCGCAATGATGGCATCGGCCATCTCCCGGGTCCCCACCGCCGTGGGATCCTGGGGATCCTTCTTCAGATCATAGGTGACATTCTTGCCCTCGGCGATGACGTCGGCCACCGCCTGCTCCAAGCGGTCTGCTGCTTCCTGTTCCCCGATGTGGCGCAACATCATCACACCGGAAAGGATCAACGCCGTGGGGTTCACCTTATTCAAACCCTTATACTTCGGTGCAGAGCCGTGGGTGGCTTCAAAGACCGCAATCTCCCGACCGATATTCGCCCCAGGTGCCATACCCAGACCACCTACCAAGCCCGCACACAAATCGGAGATGATGTCACCATACAGGTTTGGCAGTACCAGCACATCGTAGTTCTGGGGCTTTAGCACCAGTTGCATGCACATATTATCGATGAGCCGCTCTTCGTATTCCACCCGGCCATCGTAATCCTTAGCCACTTCCCGGGCCACCTCATAGAACAGGCCGTCGGTGCATTTCATGATATTGGCCTTGGTGATCGCCGTCACCTTCCGCCGACCATTGGCTAGGGCATATTCAAAGGCAAACCGGACAATATTCTCGGTTCCGGTAACACTGATGGGCTTGATGGAAATGGCCGAGTCCGGACGAATCTTGCCCTGGGCCATTTCAATGATCCTTTGGGCTTCGGGACTGTCCTTGGCGAACTCCACTCCCGCATAGAGGTCCTCGGTGTTTTCCCGAATGACCACCAAATCCACATCCTGATAGGGGCTGTCAATACCGGGATAATACTTGCTGGGCCGTACACAGGCGAATAGGTCTAGTTCCTGGCGCAGGGCCACATTCACACTGCGGAACCCATGGCCAATGGGGGTGGTAATGGGTCCCTTCAAGGCCACCTTATTCTTTCTGATGGATTCTAGCACTTGCTCCGGCAGCGGTGTTCCGTACTTGTCGATCACATCACTGCCCGCTTCCACCACTTCCCATTCTATCTTCACACCGGTGGCGTCGATGCACCGTCTGGTCGCCTCGGCGATCTCCGGCCCGATACCGTCCCCCGGAATTAAAGTAATCCTATGGGCCAATGTCATCACACTCCTGTCATCTAAGTATCTAACTGCAAATCCCCGTGCTTCTGGACATGGGCGGCCAGGCCACCGTCCTGTAGGATCTGCAGCATCACACTCGGCAGGGGCGTAAAGTTTAGCGTAATCCCTTTGGTTTTGTTTAGAATCACGCCCTGTTCCAGATCAACTTCCAGCTCGTCCCCGGCCTCGATCCGGTCCGTATCACAGATCAGGACCGGCAATCCCACATTGATGGCATTGCGGAAAAAGATCCGGGCAAAGGATTTGGCCAAAACCGCGCTGACCCCCGCCAACTTAATGATCGTCGGGGCGTGTTCCCGACTGGAACCCAAACCGAAATTGCTACCACCCACCACGAAATCTCCCGGCTGCACCTTCTTGGCGAACTCCGGATCCGCGTCTTCCAGAACGTGTTTGGCCAGCTCCGGCAAATTGGACCGCAGATGGAACAAACGTCCCGGGGCAATATGGTCTGTGGAAATATTGTCTCCGAATTTCCAAGCTTTACCGTTCAGCTTCATTATCCTAGCACCTCCCGGGGATCGGTAATCCGGCCAGTGAGCGCGGTGGCGGCGGCAGTGAGGGGAGAAGCCAAATAGATGAATCCCAAGGGATTCCCCAATCTGCCTTGGAAGTTCCGGTTAGAAGTATTCAAAGAGACCTCACCGTCGCCCAGGATACCTTCGTGGACACCCACACAGGGCCCGCAACCGGGAGCTAGAATATTCGCGCCTGCCTCCACCAAGGTCCGGATATATCCTGCATCCAAAGCCTCGAGGAAGACCTTCTTGGACGCGGGAACCACGATCAGGCGAACGTTCTTGGCGATCCTCTTGCCCGCGAGGAGCTCTGCGGCCATGCGGATATCCTTCAGCCGGCCATTGGTGCAAGAGCCTAGGAAAACCTGGTCCACCTTCACATCTTTCAGTTCACTGGCCGGCTGCACATTGTCCACAGTGTGGGGACAAGAGACCACCGGCACCAGCTGACTGGCATCCATCTGGATGGTCTGCTCATACACCGCATCGGGATCCGCGCTGAACTCTTGGTAATCCCCCGGCCGGCCCTGCTCCGCCAGGTACTCATAGGTCTTCTGATCGGGGGCAATCAAGCCCACCTTAGCGCCAGCCTCCACCGCCATGTTGGAAATGGTCAGCCGGTCGGTCATATCCATCTCATCGATGGTGGATCCCCTAAACTCCAGGGCCTTGTAGGTGGCCCCGTCGGCTGTGATCTGGCCGATCAAGGAAATGATTACGTCCTTGGAGCACACATATTCGGGCAGCGTCCCGTTGACCTCCACCAGGATGGTCTCCGGTACCCGGAACCAGGTCTTGCCCAAGGCGATGCCCACAGCCACGTCGGTGGAACCCATACCCGTGGCAAAGGCCCCCAGGGCGCCGGCGGTACAGGTGTGGGAATCGGCACCGATCACCACATCTCCTGGCTTGGCATATTCCTCCGCCACGATCTGGTGGCAGACCCCCTCGCCCACATCGGAAAGCCGAGCTCCAGTCTTCTCGGCAAATCCCCGGAGCAGAATATGGTCATTGGAAAGCTCCTTCCGGGGGCTAGGTGACGCGTGGTCAATGAACAAAATAGTCTTCTCCGGATTTGCGGCTCGGACTAGGTTCATCTTTTCCAACTGCCGCACCGCCAAAGGACCGGTCCCGTCCTGGGTGAGCACCACGTCTACTGGTACGATGACGATTTCTCCGGCTTTGACGTCCCGGTTAGCCTTCATGCTTAATATCTTCTCTGCAAGTGTCTTCCCCAAACAGATCCCTCCCCAGTGGATCCCACAAGGGCTCCATACTCTTAGCTACATCTAAAACCACAGTATATCATTTCTCCGGGTACCTGGCTACTGCTTGTTCAGTTCCTCGGTCAGCAGCTCCTTGGCCCGCCTTGGGTCCGCCTTACCCTTGGTTTTGGCCATAACCTGCCCCATCAAGAACCCAAAGGCCCGGTCTTTCCCAGACTTGAAGGACTCCACCGCGTCCTGTTGCTCCGCCAGGACCTGATGAATCACTTCCAACAGGGCAGCATCGTCAGAGATCTGCTCAAAGCCCCGTTTCTTCGCGATGGCTTCGGGACAGTCCCCGGCGGTGAACATCTCCGGCAGAATCTCCTTGGCCTGGGGTCCATTGATCTTCCCGTCAGCCAGCATCTTCAGGAGACTACCCAGACCCTGGGGAGTGAGGGCCGACTGCGCCAAAGGTGTATTCTCTTCCCGCACTAGGCGCAGGACCTCACCCATTAACCAGTTGGCCACCTGCTTCGCCTCGGGAAAGACTTTGACTGTCTCCTCGAAGAAATCGGCGAGATACTTATCACTGGTCAGCACCCCGGCGTCATATTTGGGCAAACCGTACTGGGTGACAAAGCGCTGACGCCGCACCTGGGGCAACTCCGGCAGGTTATTTCCCAGCATCTCCACCCAGGCGGGATCCACGCTGATTACCGGCAGGTCCACTTCCGGGATAAACCGATAATCCACCACTTCCTTCTTCCGCATAAACAGGGTTTGGCCTTTGCCCTCATCCCAGTGCCTGGTTTCTTCGGGCACTTCCTCCCCAGCCTCCAATAGCTCCCTTTGCCTTAACTCTTCGTACTCGAGGGCCCGCTGCACCGACCGGAAGGAGTTCATATTCTTGATCTCCACTTTGGCTCCAAACTTGCTGCTGCCCACAGGCCGCAAAGAAATGTTGGCATCGCAACGGAGGCTGCCTTCCTCCATCTTACAGTCGGAGACTCCGGTATACTCCAGAATGCTCTTCAGATTCTCCAAGAATTCCCGGGCCTGGGCAGGAGTCCGCAGATCCGGTTCGGTGACGATCTCCAGAAGGGGAATCCCGCACCGGTTGAAGTCCAACTGGGTAGAACGGGCCGAGAGGATGTTGTCCCCTTCGTGGAGGGATTTGCCTGTCTCCTCCTCCAGGTGGGCCTGTCTGATCCTCACCCGCACGGGGTTCCCCTCTTCATCCTCCCATTCCACATACCCATTGACGGCAATGGGCAAATCGTCCTGGGACGTCTGATAAGCCTTAGGCAAGTCGGGATAGAAGTAACCCTTCCGATCGAACTTGGCCACCTGTTGGATGTTGCAGTTCAAGGCACGTCCCGCCATGATGGCATAGGCCAAGGCCTTCCTGTTCAACACTGGAATGGCTCCGGGCAGGCCCAAACAGACCGGACAACACTGGGTGTTTGCTTCTTGTCCGAAGGTTGTGGCACAGCCGCAAAATAGTTTCGTATCGGTCTTCAACTCCACGTGAATCTCAAGACCAATGATCGTTTCAAACTTGCTCATCATCTGCGCACCGCCCCTCTTAAAGATTTCCCTGGGAAGTGGTTCTTTCCAGGAAGGAGCCCACCTGTAGCAGAGTCGCTTCGTCAAAGGGTCTGCCCATCAGCTGCAATCCAATGGGCAATCCTTCCCGATCCACCCCGAAGGGCACGTTCAAAGCCGGAACCTCCGCCAAATTCGCCAGTACCGTAAATCGATCCGCATCGTATACCAAAGCCGGATCCTGGTAAGCACCGCCCAATTTGAAAGCGGTGGTGGGTGTGGTCGGTCCAAGCAACAGATCCACATCCTCCAGCACCCGGTGAAAATCCTCCTTGATCAAAGTCCGCACCTTCCGGGCCTGTAGATAATACTTCTCCCGCCGCTGCTTTACCAGCACCATGGTTCCAGCCAGGATCCGCCTTTTCACTTCCGTCCCCAAACCCGCCTGGCGGGTATTTTTGTACATGGTGTTCACATCCTGGGCGGACCCATCGCGCATTCCGTAGCGGACACCGTCAAATCTGCCCAAATTGGTGCTGCTTTCGGCACAGGTAAGGATATAATACGCGGCAGGGCCATATCCTTGATGGGGCAAGGAAACCTCCTTCACCACCGCCCCTGCCTCTTCCAGGACGGCACAGGCCTTCTGGATCGAATCCCTAATCTCCCCTTGGAGGTTGCTACTTAGAAACTCCACGGGCACGCCCACCTTCAGGCCCTTAACATCCTGCCCCACTGCTTCACGATAATTGGGCACCTTACTCCGGGAGGAGGTGGCGTCCAAGGGATCATAGCCAGCCAACAGCTGTAAAAGGAGTGCGCAGTCGACCACATCCCTGGTCAAAAGGCCCACTTGATCGAAGGAAGGAGCAAAGGAGACCAACCCATACCGGGAAAGCCGCCCGTAGGTGGGCTTCAATCCCACCAGCCCGCAGAAGGCCGCCGGCTGCCGTACGGAACCGCCGGTGTCAGAACCCAAGGACCAGATCGCCTCCCCAGCGGCCACCGCGGCCGCAGAACCGCCACTGGACCCGCCCGGAACCCGGGACAGATCGACGGGATTACGGGTGGGATGGAAAGCGGAAGTTTCAGTTGTGGACCCCATGGCAAACTCGTCTAAGTTCGTCTTCCCCACAAAAATCATGCCCGCATCCTCTAGTTTGTCCACCACCGTGGCCGCGTAGGGGGACACGTAATTCTCCAGAATTCGCGAAGCGCAAGTGGTCGGAAGTTCCTTTGTGCAGATATTGTCCTTGATGGCCACGGGGATCCCCTGGAAGGGTTTGGCCTCATCCCGATTATTATCCATTGCCTTGGCCTTGGCCAAAATCTCCTCCGGGTCATGAAGGTTAATATAGGCCTTTATCTCGGGCTCCCGCTTTTGAAGGTTGTCCAAAAGATCCTGGTTCAGCTCCGTAATACTGATCTTCTTTTCCTTCAACAGGTCCACCAGTTTATGCGCAGGTAAATGACAAAGTTTCACCACTATCCCCCCTCAGTCCACAATCCGCGGCACGCGGAAATAGCCATCGGCCTGATCCGGTGCATTCCTCAAGACTTCCGTTACGGGAAGGCTTTCCCGCACCTCATCCTCCCGGGTACCGGCTTCCAATGGTATCACCGAATAGGTCAGGTCCACATCCTTGGTATCCAATTCCACCAAGTCCTGAAGTCGCCCCAGGATCTCACCTAAATCCTGGGTATACTTGATCAGCTCCTCCTCACTCAGGTTAATGCGCATCACATCGGCCAGGTATTGTACTTCTTCTTTGGAAATCATGCTGATCACTCCTCCTCTATAACCCCTAACAGGGCCAAAAGCTCCTCCTGGTTCAGGATGGGAATTCCCAGTTCCTGAGCCCGTGTGTACTTGGACCCCGGTCGATCACCCACCACTACGTAATCGGTCTTGCGGCTCACCGAACCGGTTACCTTCCCACCCCGGGCCTCAATCATAGCCACCACTTGCTCCCGGGAGTAATCGGGTAGGGTACCGGTGAGCACGAAGGTTTTGCCAGCTAGGGGCTGACCCTCTTCCTCCGGTTCCAATTGATTGACCCCCGCCTCCTGCAACCGCTGGAGGATCCTTTGGTTTTGGGGTTCCGCAAAGAAATCTACGATCGCGTTGGCGATCTTCTCACCGATCTCGGGAACAGCCAACAGATCCTCCTGCGTGGCCTGGGCAAGTTTATCGAGGGAACGAAAATGCCTGGCCAAGACCCGCGCGGTGGTACTACCAACATGGCGGATTCCCAGGGCCGTAAGCAAGCGGGAAAGGGGCTGACCTTTACTTTGCTCGATGGCCACCAGCAGGTTCTCCGCGGACTTGGTCCCGAACCGCTCCAAGCCCAAAAGATCCTCCCTGGTGAGGTTGTAAAGGTCCGCGGGATCCTGGACCAACTTGGCCGCCACCAACTGTTCCACCACCTTCGGTCCCAGGCCTTCGATATCCATCCCTGCCCGGGAGGTGAAATGGACCAGACCTTCCAGCAGCTGGGCGGGACAGGCCTTGCCCACACAACGACTGGCCACCTCCCCCGCTTCCCTCACCACCTTGGCTCCACAGGCGGGGCAATGGGTGGGCATCATGAACTCCTTCTCTTCTCCAGTGCGCCGGCTTTTGATGGGCGCCACCACCTCGGGGATCACATCCCCCGCCTTGCGAATAAGCACCCAATCCCCAATACGTACATCCTTCTGCCGCACGATATCTTCGTTGTGTAACGAGGCCCGGCTCACCACGGATCCAGCCACTTCCACGGGGGTAAGCAAGGCCAAGGGAGTCAAGACCCCGGTGCGCCCCACCTGGACGATGATATCCTCCACCCGGGTGGTCACCTCCTGGGCAGGGAACTTAAAGGCCACCGCCCACCGGGGCGACTTAGCCGTGTGCCCCAGCCGCTGTTGCTGCTGTAAGTCGTTCACCTTCACCACCACACCGTCGATGTCATAGGAAAGATCCTGACGGTGCTCCGCCCAGTAGCCGCAGTACTCAATGACTCCTTCGATGTCCCTATGAAGCTGCACATGGGGGTTTACCCGCAAGCCCAGTTCTTTAAAATAGTTGAGCAGTTCGTAATGGGTGGTGTAGGGCACGTCCCCTATCCCAAGCTGGTAGACAAAGATATCCAAAGGACGACTGGCGGTGACTTTGGGATCCAGTTGTCGCAGGGAACCGGCCGCGGCGTTCCGGGGGTTGGCAAAAAGGGGCTCTCCTTTCTGCATCCGCTGTTCATTAAGGGCCTCAAACTCTCGGCGGTCCATGTAAACCTCACCCCGCACCTCAATGGTGACCGGTTCTTTCAGCTTCAAGGGGATACTCCGGATGGTCCGCAGGTTAGCGGTAATGTCTTCCCCCGTAAACCCGTCTCCCCGGGTGGCTCCCCGGACGAACTGCCCCTCTTCATAAAACAGGGTGACCGCCAAACCATCAATCTTCAATTCCGTAACAAACCCATGGATTGGTTCCTGGATCATCCTCTCTAACCGCGTGGCAAAGCTCCGCAGTTCCCCATGGTCGAAGGTATTGTTCAGACTCAACATGGGGAGCCGATGGGTCACGCTGGCAAAGGAACTGGCCGCGGCCCCTCCCACCCGTTGGGTGGGAGAATCGGGGGTGCGCAGGTGGGGATAGGCCTCTTCCAAAGCCACTAAACGGGCATATAGCTCGTCATATTCCGCGTCACTGATCTCTGGCGCATCGAGGACGTAGTAGAGGTAATCGTGATAGCGGATCTGTTCCCTTAGCTTCTCGATCTCCCGCTCTGCCGCCTCATCCTGATCATCCCATAACGAGAGTTGACGATCCTTCAAGACCATCGCCCCCTCAGACCCTTTCCACCGGGGCATAGTTCAGGTCCAAAACCTTAAGTCCCCGCCCCTCAAATACTACGGTTATCTCGCTGTTGACCGCCTTTACCACAGTACCGATACCAAAGACCCGATGCCGGATCTTCTCCCCCGGCACAAACTCAGTGGTCGATTTATCCTGAGTCGATCCAAGCTTCAGTCCAGAACTCATCCCCACCGTTTCCAATAAGTGCTTGGGGATCTCATTAATGAATTGGGAAGGCACGCTGTTGCGCGTCATACCGTAAATGGTGCGATACCGGGCGCAAGTCAAATACAGGCGTTCCCTGGCCCGGGTGATTCCCACATAGCACAGGCGCCGTTCCTCTTCCAGTTCTCCCGGATCGAAGGCACAACGAGCATTGGGAAAAATGCCCTCCTCCATCCCCACCATGAAGACCACGGGAAACTCCAAGCCCTTAGCCGAATGGAGTGTCATCATACTCACCGCATCGGCATCCTCATCCCAATTGTCCACATCGGAGACCAGGGTGACCTGCTCGAGGAAAGCTGCCAAATCTCCCGCTTCTTCCTGTAAATCAAACTGCTTCGTCACCGTGAGAAATTCCTTCAGGTTCTCCACCCGGGCCTCGGCCTCGGGGGTCTTCTCCTCGAGCAACATGGCCAAGTATCCCGAGTCCTGCATTAGCTTGTCTGCCACCTTGGTCACCGACGACTGCTCGGCCAGGAGCTTCCGACAGTCTTCTAGAAGGGTAACCAACCCCGCCAAGGCACCAGCCACCCTTGGCCCCAGGCCCGGGATCTGCCGCGCCTGGGCACTGGCCTGATAGAGGGAAATACCGTGTTCTGCCGCATACTTTTCTATTTTCTCCAAAGTGGCCGGCCCGATACCCCGACGGGGCACATTGATGATCCGCTGGAAACTAAAATCGTCATCGGGGTTGACCACCAGACGCAGATAGGCGATGAGGTCCTTAATCTCCTTCCGCTCGTAAAAGCGCATCCCCCCAAGGATCGTATAGGGAACGCCCCTGTACATGAACTCTTCCTCCAAGGCCCGGGACTGGGCATGGGTGCGATACAAAATCGCGATGTTTTTGTAATCTCCCAACCGGAGGATCTCCCCCGCCACAAACCGAGCTTCCTCCCGTTCGTCTTCCCCGATGAAAAAATACAGGGGATCGCCCGGGGGATTCTCCGTCCACAATTTCTTCTCGGGCCGTAGGGAGTTATGTTCAATAACCCGGTTAGCCGCCTCTAGAATGTTCTGGCTCGAACGGTAGTTTTGTTCCAGCTTTACCACCTTGGCTTCGGGGTAGTCCGCGGTGAACTCCAGGATGTTGCGGAAATCCGCTCCCCGGAAGGCGTATATGGACTGGTCCGCATCCCCCACCACACAGAGATTGCGGTGTTTACTGGCCAGCAAGTTCACAATCCGGTATTGGGCATGGTTGGTGTCCTGGTACTCATCCACCAAAATCCAGCGGAACCGGTCCTGGTACTTGCTCAAAACCGCCGGGTGCTCCTCGAACAGCCGGACGGTATACACCAAAAGATCGTCAAAGTCGCAGGCGTTGTAGCTCGCCAAGACCTCCTGGTACCGGCGGTAGATCCGGGCCACAGTCTTTTCATAGTGATCCGAAGCATCCTCTAGGTACTGCTCGGGGGTGATCAGATTGTTTTTGGCCCGGCTAATGGCCCCAAGGACCCCATTGGGATCATATTGTTTCGTATCCAGGTCCAACTCCGCGATACAAGTCTTCAAGGCCGCCTTTTGATCCTGGGTATCATAGATGACGAAATTTGGTTTCATCCCCAGATGCTGAATCTCTCGCCGCAGAATCCGCACACAGGTGGCATGAAAGGTCCCGATCCAGATATCCACATCGGTCCCCAACAGTTCCTCCACCCGTTCCTTCATTTCCTCTGCCGCCTTGTTGGTAAAGGTCACCGCGAGGATCTCCCAGGGAGGCACGCCGAGATTCTTGATTAAATAAGCAATGCGAAAGGTCAGGGCTCTGGTCTTGCCGCTACCGGCCCCAGCGATCACCAGCAAAGGACCCGCCCCGTGGATTACCGCCTCCCTCTGCTGTTCGTTCAGTTCAGCAAGCAGGTTCAAAACACATCCTCCTTCGGTCGTCCCGATCATAGATCCTTCGTATTAAGGGCCACCAACAGGTCATCGACGGATACACCCTGGGCCTTGAGTCTTGCCATCAATTGGCCAAGTAGCTCACCGGCGAGGCGGGCCACGGTTTCTTTATCTTGTCCGGGGGTGCTCAGTTTTTCCGCAGTCTCCTGCAGCTGTTGCGCCACTGCTTCGGCATCGGCACCACCGGCCCGATCGTAAAGCTGCTCGAGCAAATTGGCCTTACCGTAAACGGTGGCCACATCAAAGGCCGCCTCCCCCAGTTTTCCTTCGCCCCCCAAGGGGTTGTGGAAGCAACTGCGTTGTCCCGTATGGCAGGCACCAGGCCCCACCTGTTCCACCTTCACCAGTAGGGTGTCATGGTCACAGTCGGTGATCACCTCTTTGACGATCTGCACATGACCGGAGGATTCACCCTTCATCCAATACTTCTGCCGACTACGGCTCCAAAACCAGGTTCGCCCCGTCTCCAGGGTCCGTTGCACCGACTCGGGATTCATGTAGGCTAGCATCAGCACCTCGCCTGTTCGATGATCTTGGACGATGGCTGGGATCAGGTTGTCCTGGAACTTCAGATCTTTGATTTCCATTGTATGCCTCCTCCTTAAAGCCGGCGGTTTTGCACCAACTCAATGGCTTGCCGCAGATTGATTTTCCCGTCATACAGTGCCTTGCCCACAATGGCCCCCACTAACCCCTGATCCCGCCATTGGGCGAGTCTTTCGAGATCATCAAGGGAGGAGACACCACCGGAGGCAATGATAGAAACGCCCAATTTCAACATTTGACCAAGACTCTCGTAATTGGGGCCACTCAACATTCCATCCCGGGCAATGTCGGTGAAAATGATAGTACGCACCCCCAACCTTTTCATCCGCAACCCCAGATCGTAGGCCAACACATCGGTACCCTCCTGCCAACCAGAAATGGCCACCCGACCGTTCTTGGCATCAATCCCAACAATGATCCGCTCACCATAAACCTCACAGGCCCTGCGCACCAGTTCCGGTTCCCGATGGGCCACAGTCCCCAGGATCACCCGGCTGACCCCCGCACCCAAGATCCGCTCAATGGCTTCTAGGCTGCGGATTCCTCCGCCTACCTGGATGGGTATAGGGACATGTGCCGCGATGGACCGAATTACCTCCAGGTTCTGGGAGGAACCACTGAAGGCTCCATCCAGATCCACCACGTGAATCAACTCCGCCCCGGCAGCAGCAAACTCCTCCGCCACCGCGACAGGATCGTCGCTGTATGTGGTCTGCTGCTGGGGGTCACCCTGGCGCAAACGCACACACTTCCCCGCACGCAAATCGATGGCTGGTATTACCTGCAAATCTCGTTCTCCTCCTAATCCAAAGTCCCCTTCGTGGAAGGAATCCCTGCCGACTGATCCCTGCTACAGGCTTGCCGAAGGGCCACGGCCACAGCTTTAAAAGCCGCCTCCGCCATATGATGCCAGTTGCCTCCAGCCAGGACCCGCACGTGAAGGGTAATCCCACCCCGGTAGGCCAGGGACTGGAAAAACTCAGGGACTAACTGACCGTCCATGGTCCCCAACTGAGCCCCTTCCAAGCCTTGAAGGTCGCCGTAATAAAAGCCCCGACCACAAAGGTCCACCGCGGCCAACACCAGGGCCTCGTCCATGGGCACACAGGCCTGTCCAAACCGAGTGATATTCGCCTTGTCCCCCAAGGCCTGGCGGAAGGCTTCCCCCAGACAAAGGCCCACATCCTCCACCGTGTGGTGGGCATCTACTTCCAAGTCCCCCTGGACCGTAAGATCCAGATCAAAGCGTCCGTGTTTGGCTAGGGCCGCCAACATATGATCGAAAAAACCCACACCGGTCTGGAGGTGGTACTGCCCGGTACCATCAACATTCAACGAAAGCTCGATACTGGTTTCCTTCGTCTGGCGGTGGATCTGTGCTCTCCGTTCCACTTAGGCTCCGCCTCCCCTCAACCGGATCCGGACCGCTTCCCCATGGGCCTGTAATCCTTCTACGTCGGCCAGTTGCGCTGCTTTGGGACCATGCTCCTGTAAGCGCGCGGGTGTGTAGTAGATCACACTGGAACGCTTCAAGAAGGTATGCACATCAAGACAAGAACTGAACCGGGCAGAACCATTGGTGGGCAGAATGTGGTTGGGTCCCGCCACATAATCCCCTAGGGATTCACAGGTGTGATGTCCGAGAAAGATCGCTCCGGCATTGTGAATTTGGGACAACAGACCAAAGGGATCCGCCACACAAAGCTCCAAGTGTTCCGGGGCGAAGAGATTCGCGATCTCGGTGGCTTCCTGCAAGTCCCTGGTGTAGACGATCATGCCATAGCGTTTCAGAGACTCCAGGGCCCACTCCTTGCGATCCAGCTGCTCCACCTGCCGGGCCAATTCTTCCTGAACCAGAACCCCAAGGCTCCGGGACGGTGTGACCAAGACCGCCGCGGCATCGGGATCGTGTTCCGCCTGGGAAAGGAGATCCGCGGCCACCCAAGCGGGATTAGCGGTCTCATCCGCGATAATCAAAATCTCGCTGGGACCCGCCAACATGTCGATCCCCACATGGCCGAAGACCTGTTTCTTTGCTAGGGTCACGAAGATATTCCCCGGCCCCACAATCTTGTCCACCTGGGGCACGGTTTCGGTGCCAAAGGCCAAAGCAGCAATGGCCTGGGCCCCACCGATTTTCAAAATCCGGTCCAGTCCCAAATGATCGGCCGCAGCAAGGATGTGCGGGTTTACCTGGCCCTGACCAGAAACGGGTGTGGCCACAATGATTTCCTCCACCCCCGCCACTTGGGCGGGAATACAGCTCATCAGCAAGCTAGAGACCAAGGGTGCACTACCGCCGGGGACGTACGCCCCCACCGACCGCACCGGCGTATATTTCTGGCCCAATAGCAGACCGTCTTTATCGGTTTCCCACCAAGAGTTAGGCAGTTGCTTCCGATGATAGCTGCGGATCTGTTCTGTGGCCAAAACCAAAGCATCGAGGAACTCATCGCTCACTTTCTCTTTGGCCTGGACCAGTTCCTCCTGGCTCACCCACATTGTACTCTCCTGCAAGTTGGCACCATCGATCCGCCGGGCGTACTCCAACACCGCCGCATTGCCCCGCTCACGTACATCAGCGATAATCCTCGCCACCGCTTCCTGGGGGGTTAGGCTCTCTTGAAAAATTTCCTTGGTCCTTTCCAACACCCGGGGCGCCACTTCCATCTCCTCGGGGGCGGGCCGTCTTGCGGCCTTGCGGATCGCCTCCCTTGCGTCCGTCCTGGTATCAAGCACTTTGATCATTTCTCGGTCCACTCCATTTCTACCAAAACCCAAACTATTCCCATTCAATGGTGGCTGGGGGCTTGGGACTGATATCATAGCAAACCCGGTTTACTTGAGGCACTTCCTTCAGAATCCGCTCACTGACCCGGGCCAACACGTCGTAGTCAATCCGGGACCAGTCGGCCTCCATGGCATCCAGGCTTTCTACCGCCCGCAGGATCACCGTCCGACCATAGACCCTTTTACCCTCACGCACCCCTACGGTGCGGGTATCCGTAAGCACGGCGAAGGCCTGCCAAATCATATCGTAAAGTCCCGCTTGCCGCAGTTCTTCAATGAAGATGGCATCGGCTTCCTTGAGGATCTCCAGCTTCTCCTCGGTGATCTCGCCAATGATCCTTACCGCCAGACCGGGACCCGGGAAGGGATGGCGCATCACCATTCTCCTGGGCAACCCCAGGGCGATACCCAGCTGCCGCACCTCATCCTTAAAGAGGTCTTTGAGCGGTTCCACCAACTCCAAACCCATCCGCTCTGGCAAGCCCCCAACATTGTGATGGGATTTCACCGCTGGTCTGCCCTCGGCACTGCTTTCAATCACATCGGGGTAGATAGTCCCCTGGGCGAGGTAGCTGACGTTTCCTAGCTTCTTCGCCTCTTCCTCAAAGACACGGATAAACTCCCCCCCGATAATCTTCCGCTTCTGCTCGGGATCCGTCACTCCCTCCAACCGGCGGAGGAACCTTTCCTTGGCCGGCACGTGGATCAATTGGACCGCAAACTCCTCTTGGAAGGCTTTCACCACTTCTTCTGGCTCGTTTTTCCGCATCAGACCGTGATCCACGAAAATGCAGACCAACTGATTCCCAATGGCCCTATGCACCAGTGCGGCGGTTACCGAGGAATCCACTCCGCCGCTGAGACCACAGACCACCCGACGATCGCCCACTTGTCTACGAATCTCTTCCACCTGCCAGTCAATGAAGGCCTGCACCGTCCAGTTGGCTGCACATCCACAGACCACTTTCGCAAAGTTGCCCAGGATCGCACCCTCGGTGGCCTGGTCAAACCCAGGCAAAAGGACAAAAAACAGTTGTTCCGGATCTGTAAAGGCCACAGGACGTTTATGTTCATCCCACCCCACAACCTCCAAGGGGGTTTCGGGACAGGAAACGGCATAGCTAAGCTTGGTCACATATTTACCCTTGGGCAGCTTCGCAAAGAGGGGCAAATCGGGATCTAAAGAAACCAAAGCCTCAGGCTTTTCCCCAACCCGGGAGATCAAGGTCCCACCGGTACCCGCCAGAAAGGCAAAACCTGCTCCCCCCACCGCCAAGACCGGTTTGTTCAGCTCTCGAATCTGCTGGTACACCGATTTCACCAGCGTCCCCGCTTCTGCGGGGTTAGAAAAATCTCCACACAAAACGGCCCCTTTTACCTTAAGATCCGCCAAGGATTCCTTGGCCTTAGTGTGCCACACGATCCGACAATACACCTGTTGGGACCGCAACTTCTGGGCCACCAGTTGACTCTGCCTACCGCCAAAATCAATGACATCGATCATTTGTTGTGCTATAGCCATGGCACAGCCCCCTCTCTTAAAGCACACCGATATAGGGCAGGTTTCTGTATCGCTCATCGAAGTCCAATCCATAGCCCACTACAAAAAGATTGGGGATCACAAAACCGGTGTAATCTGTGGAGATCTCCACTTCCCGTCGCTCAGGCTTGTCCAGCAGAGTGCAAATCCGCAGACTCCGGGGTTTTCTCGATTGCAAGTTCTCCACCAGATACTTCAGCGTAAGCCCCGAGTCAATGATATCCTCCACGATAAGGACATCCTTACCTTCAATGGTACTATCCAAATCCTTCAGGATCCGCACCACACCCGTTTGTTTCGTTCCAGAACCATAACTGGAGATGGCCACAAAGTCCACCGCCAACGGCAGATCGATACTCCGGATCAGATCTGCCATAAAGATGAAGGCGCCCTTCAGGATCCCCACAATGAACAGATCCCCCTCCGCGTAGTCCGCGGTCAATTGCGCCCCCATCTCCTTGATACGTTCTTGCAAAGCCTCTTCGGAAATCAAAACCTTAATGTTTTCTTCTGCTACCATAGTGCCACCTGCTCTTCCAAGTCTACTCTCCGTATTCTACCATAAAACAACTATAGACTCCAACATCTGTCGGGGAGCCCCTTAGCTGGGTTTTGGGGGTCACTTGTGGTGTCCGATCCCGCTGGATGTCGGGGTGGTATGTTCAGTTTTAACGCGGCCTTTTTTCAAAGGAAATATCCAAAGAGGGCCCCACCTTGTAAAGGGTTTTCGGCCAAGGGCCCCAGAACAAAGGGCATCGATCACGTTGTGCATAAAGAAAGCCCTGCGAATGTTCGCAGGGCTTGAGCTTCCTTTAGTACATCATATCGGGAGACATACCGCCTGGCGGGGTGGGTGGTAGCTCCTCTTCCTCCTCGGCAATGATGGCCTCGGTGGTCAGGAACATACCAGCGATACTGGTGGCATTCTCCAAGGCACTCCGGGTAACCTTTGCCGGGTCGATAATTCCCGCGCTGACCATGTCCACATACTCGCCGGTTGCAGCATTGTAACCGGTACCCTTGGGGGACTTCCGGACCTCTTCCACGATAATGGTACCCTCTAGACCGGCGTTGTTGGCAATCATCCGTGTGGGTTCCTCAAGGGCCTTGGCAACGATCCGCACACCGGTGGCTTCGTCACCCTCCAGCTGGAGGTCCCCAAGCACAGCGGCCGCCTGCAACAACGTGGTTCCACCGCCCGGAACGATTCCTTCCTCAACGGCAGCCCGGGTAGCAGACAGAGCATCTTCCACCTGATGCTTCCGTGCCTTCAGTTCCGTTTCAGTGGCGGCACCCACACCGATGACCGCTACGCCACCGGCCAGCTTCGCGAGCCGCTCCTGGAGTTTCTCCCGATCGTAATCGGAATCGGTCTTCTCGATCTCCCGTCGGATCTGAGCAATGCGGGCCTTGATCTGCTCCGCAGAACCGGCTCCATCCACAATGGTGGTGTTGTCTTTATCCACCCGCACTTGACGGGCACGGCCCAGCATCTCCAGAGTGGTGTTTTCCAGCTTCAGACCCATCTCCTCGGAGATGACCCGACCATTGGTCACAACAGCTATGTCCTCCAGCATAGCCTTCCGACGATCGCCGAATCCAGGGGCCTTCACCGCTACCACGTTCAAGGTACCCCGGATCTTGTTCACCACCAAGGTGGCCAAGGCTTCCGCCTCCACATCCTCAGCGATGATCAATAGCGGCCGACCGGCGGAAACGATCTTCTCTAGCACCGGTAACAGATCTGCGGCCGCGCTGATCTTCCGGTCGGTGATCAAAATGTAGGGGTTCTCCAGGACTGCTTCCATGGTGTCCTTGTTGGTAACCATATACGGCGAGATATAGCCCCGGTCGAACTGCATACCCTCAACCACATCAAGGGTCATACCCACGCTTTGGGACTCTTCCACGGTGATCACACCGTCGCGGCCTACCTTTTCCATGGCTTCGGCCACAAGGTTACCGATTTCCTCGTCACCAGCAGAAATGCTCGCCACCTGGGCAATCGCCTCTTTGGTCTCCACGGGCTTGGCGATCTTCTTGATCTCCTCCACTACCATAGCAGTGGCTTTGTCCATACCCCGCTTCAGGAGCATGGGGTTAGCACCGGCAGCTACGTTTTTCAGACCTTCCTTAATCATGGCCTGGGCCAAAACTGTGGCGGTGGTGGTTCCATCTCCAGCCACATCATTGGTTTTCGTGGCCACTTCCTTCACCAACTGGGCGCCCATGTTCTCGAACTTGTCCTCAAGCTCAATCTCCCGGGCAATGGTTACACCGTCATTGGTAATGGTGGGCGAACCATACTTTTTCTCCAAAATGACATAACGACCCCGTGGTCCCAGGGTAACCTTCACTGCATCGGCTAGTTTATTGACGCCCCTTTCCATGGCGCGTCGTGCCGCTTCATCAAACAGAATTTCTTTCCCTACCAATGTTCTACCCCTTTCTCTGCTGGACTTAGGAGACGATGGCTAATAGCTCCGACTCGCGGAGGATTAGGTACTTCTCGCCGTCAATTTTCACTTCGGTCCCTGCATACTTGCCAAAGAGCACAATATCGCCGACTTTGACGTTCATAGGTTTGCGATTGCCTTCATCATCATACGCGCCGGGACCTACAGCCACGACTTCCGCTTCCTGGGGCTTTTCCTTGGCCGTGTCCGGAATGACAATTCCGCCTTTGGTCTTTTCCTCTGCCTCTCGCGGCTTCACAATGACCCGATCTGCAAGGGGTTTTAAACTGAAGCTCATGTACACGAACCTCCTTATCCACCTTTTCCGCTGGCTACTTATTAGCACTCACTCAGAATGAGTGCTAACACCATTTAATACTATATAAAACAATCCAAGGCTTGGCAAATACGCGATGGGAACCCAATCTTGATTCCGAAGGATTTTCCAGCAAAGATCGTTCCTTTCCTTCACTAATCTTCCTATTTCTCCCCATCTTGACCGCTAACGGCCACAAAGGCCCGCTCCCCTCGATCCCACAGGGGCACCACCGGACAAAGATCCACTTTCCCGCAATACTCCACATCCTTGGCAAAGCCCAACTGCAGCAATCTACCGCCATGGACCGTCTGCATCAGCACCTGTTGTGGCTCCCTTTCCCTATGTTGTCCATAGATTCCTTGGACTAATCGGGCACTATCGGTGGTTTTTATCTCTCCCAACCGATCTAGGATCATGCCTGCACAATAGGCATCTTCCAAGGAAAACCTACCCTCGGTACCAGCGCAGACCAACAGAATATCTTTGGCTCCACGGCAATAATCCACGATCGCCTGGATATTGAGGAGACTGGCCATCAAGACAGTGCGGGCCTGTCTGAGGGTCAGTTCCACCGCCCGGGTTCCGTTGGTGGTGGTGATACCAATCTGTCGCCCGGTCACCCTCTCCTTGGTGTATTCCAGAGGCGAATTGCCAAAGCAAAAGCCCTCGATGGGCAAGGCCCCCCGCTCTCCCCCCAGCAACCTTCCTTCAGCCTCGGCTCCCCACCCGCGGGCCTCTTCTACTTCAGCAAAGGTAGCCACCAGCGAGGCCCCATTAGACAATGCAGTGGTAATGGTGGAACTGGCCCGAAGGACATCGATTACCACTCCCACGGACACTTCCGGGCAATAGGGCAGTTCCGCGGGAACTAACGCCACATCCACCTGCACCCCAATCCCTCCTTTCACGTCATCTCCGGGGCCTTACCTACTATTCTCCCAGAAGAATCCATGATTCATGCCAGTCTTCTGGAAAGATCCCCGGTTTAGACCCTTTCCGTACCAGTGATTGTAAATCCCTCAATAGTTGTGTATACTGTGTAAAGGGCCGGCTTGGCCAATCTGACCTATGGAGGTGTCGCCAATGAAGGAAAAGGTCAAGGAACTCCTGGACCAAATTCGCCCCAACTTGCAGGCTGACGGCGGTGATGTGGAACTGGTGGAAGTAGAAGACGATGGAACCGTCAAGGTGCGGTTGAAGGGCGCTTGTGCCGGTTGTCCCATGTCCCAAATGACTCTGCAACACGGTATTGAGCGGTTATTGAAAGAGCAGATTCCTGAAGTCAAAAGGGTTGTTGGCGTTTAGAGGTTTCGGCCTGCTGAGCATGCTTGGCAGGCCTTTTCTCCAAGGCTAAACAGTATTCTACCATCTCATCAAACCGCTTGTATTCCTGCAGGAAACTCTCCCGATCCCTGCTTCTTAATAGTCTTTGCAATTGAAACTCCGCAAGTTTTACCGGCATTGACCCTTTTGCCGTCGCCACAGAGTTCATCTCCAGTGGGACACCACCTATCCTGGAATCTGCAAGATTTTCCCGAAATATGCCGGGCAGACGTGATAACACT
>DUMW01000104.1 GCA_012839765.1 Bacillota bacterium | reverse complement strand
TGGGTACCGAGGATGCTTTCCCTAAGAATGCCTATTCCTATTGGGTCCATAGCGACGGAAAAGAACGGGTACGCAACTACCACGGTGCCTGGGACAAATTCAGCTTTCATGTGGAACGCGACGCCACTGTTAGCTTCAATGAACCTATACGTATAAGGCTCTGGGCCCAAGGGAATGAGTTCTCCGTTACGGTGAATGAACAGCTTTGGGATGAATGGGAACATGACAATGGTCCAACCCAGGGTGTCTTTGTATTCCGGAAGAACTATACAAACGATACACCCTTGCGGATTACGAAGGTGGTTGTACTAGAGTTGTAGTCTTTTACCAGGAAAGAAGGCCTGGCCTTCTTTCCTGTCCTCCTTTTCCTTTTGGGGAACTATCTTGTAAAGGATACTGCGCAAAATGGAGGTCAGCCATGAGCTATACCGGGGGAAAAGTATCAATGGTTTTCATTGTAGTGTTCTTCGTTCTACTTACCACGGGTTTCTCACAAGCTCAGAACACCAGATCGACTATAAGTCTGCTGGGAGAGTGGGAGTTTGCCTATGTGCCAATCGGACAAACACCCAAAGGGCCACCAGCTACGAGTCAATTTGTGAAGGTCAACGTTACTGGTGACCAATCCAAATGGACCAGCTATGGCAATGTGGACTGGGGGGGCATCCAACCCCATGATGTGGATTATGTCTGGTATCAGAAGGATGTCTTCATTCCTGCCGAAGAATTTACAGGAAAACGGGTGTTCATCTGTTTTGACTCTGTGGCCTATACAACCGATTTGTGGGTCAACGGCGTATACATAGGAGAGAACTTAGACGGTACTCTGCCTTTCGAATTTGACATTACCGAGGCTGTAAAGCTTGATGACTACAATACCATTACGATGTTGGTAGGATCCGGTCGCGTGGCAAAACAGAAAGGTGCACCAGTAGGGGCCATGTATCAATGGCATGGAGGGATCTGGCAACCGGCACGCCTGGAAGGTCGGTCGTCCACCCACATTGAGAATGTGTTTATCAAGCCTTCGGTGCGTAACCAATTGTTGGAAGTGGAAGTTACCCTGAACCGCTCGCCGTCGGTAGGTCATGTCTTCCAAGTACGGGTTTTGGAAGAAGACCGAATCGTCACGGAGAAGATTGTCCCGGCAAACAAAGGACGGCTTACCTTTGAGTTGGAGGCACGGGACCTTAAATTGTGGTGGCCTCATGATCCTCAGTTGTATCATTTAGAGGTAACACTAACCCGGGCTGGACAAACTGAGGACGCAGTAACAGAACGCTTCGGTTATAGAGAGGTGTGGATGGAGGGTCCCGACCTGATATTAAACCATAAGAAGGTGCGGCTTTTTGGCATCTGGGGTCACACCGGCGATTTCTACAACGCTCGGGGTCACGTACAGTTTTTAAACATTTCTCGAATTATCTCGCTGCCTCCAGCCAATCTTTGGCAACAACTAAAGCAGATGAATATGAATGTGGTTCGTCTGCATGCTCAGCCGTTCCGGCAGGAATTTGTTAGGACCGCGGACGAACAGGGCTTCCTTATCATCGTGGAGTCCGGCCTCTACAGCGGTGATGCCCCCAGATCAGAGCAGGCGTACGAACACCTGCGCCGGTTGGTAAAGACTTTCCGGAACCACCCCAGTGTGATTATCTGGTCTCTCACTAACGAAGTTGGCCACCAGACCGTACCCAGAGACCCTGAGACCACCGCCTTTCTGGCGAGTCTTACTCGGGAAGTACAAAAGCTAGATCCGACCAGGCCTTCTTACCACAGTGGCTATGGACAGACTCAGGATGATGTCATTATCAACGTGCATTATCCCGAACGGGTCTCCACCCAAAACTGGCCTAATATACTATTCTGGCCTGAGGAGCCCAAAACCACACCTAACCCCACGGTAGGCGAACACCTTCAGTGGGATAAACAAAGAGCGTTAATGGTAGGGGAGCATTACCTCTTTTCGGAAGATCATCGCGTACCCTTTGTCAGTGCCTTGATGGGCCAAAAGTACTTTACCCTCTTCGGGGAAGAGTTGGAGAAGAAGGAAGAAGAATACTGGGGTTACTGGTACGGTAAAGCTTCGTTGATTTACCGCATGCAGAATCTCTTGTCCTGGCAGACCCAATTGGGGCGGCAAATCGTGGGCGGAACCCGTCAGCAGCTGGTCAGGGATATTGGGTTTGCTCCTGTGGGTTTCATGTTGTATCCCTGGGTCGGTCATTGGTATGACGGGGAAAGGATTTCGTACGAGTTTTGGCTCATCAACGACAGCCTTGAGGATTTTACTGGAGATGCCTTCATCAGCGTAAGTGCGGGAAACCAACTACTGGGAGAAGTGTCCTTGAAACTGGCTGTACCTCAGGGTAAAAGCTTGAGTGTACCCGTGGAGTTAGTCTTGAGGGAACAACAACTAGAGGTCATTCAAGAAGCAGTCCTCTCTACCAAGCTAGTAGGCAAGGCAGGGGATCAGACCATTAACGACAGTCGAGAACGAGAACTTCTCATTTTCCCGAAATCTCGAACCATTGGCACCGTGAATCGGAAGGTGTATATCTTTGCACTTGAGGGACAGGAGATCTTGTTAAAGTACATCAAAGATTCAAGGATCCTGACCGAATCTGAGGAAATCAACGAACTATCTCCCCGGGAGAGTATCCTTATAGTCGGTGCAAAACTGCCATCGCAACTACAAAGAGAAATCGGATCACAGGTTCAAGACTTCGTCGCCGCTGGAGGTACGGTATTAGTCTTGGAACAGGAAGAATGGGTGGAAGCCTTGGCGCCCTTACGGATCCTGTTAGGGACGGAGAATGTGCCTGAAGCCTACACCGGGATTTCTACCAATATGCTCTATCCCGGAGCCACAGGACACCCCATAACCAAGGGAATGCCTGATGGAGCACTACGATTTTGGCGTCCTGAGCACCAGGTAGTGGAGAAAAGCTTTATCCTGCCCAATTCTGCCAATTACCGGATCCTCGACGGATTTCCTGTAATCGGTATGGTGGAAGTGCCCTATGGGAAAGGAACTTACATCCTGTCGCAGATCAAGATCCAAGAATCCCTGGGTGAAGAACCAATGGCGGAGGAGATGTTAAAGCGGATCCTCGTCTACTTGGATTTCTTTAACGGCCACGAGTTCAAGGCCACTGGTCTTATCGCCGGAAAAGACAGTGTCTTCACTATTGCCTGTCATGACCTTCGGGTTCAATTCAGCACAGCTCCTGAAGAGACCTTGGCCCGTAAAGAGTCCCTCGAACAGATTGTTGTACATCTACCCACTGTTGATGTGGACAGCACACTGAAGGAGCTGGTTCAGTGGGTGGAAAAGGGCGGAAGACTCATTCTTCACGGGGTTACATCAGAAAACGTGGATACCGTTAATCGATACTTCGATCTTGGGTTGAAATTAGTGCAGCAACCACCTCGGGTGCAGTTGCTGGATACCTATTTCAATTGGGGATTTAGTCCTTACTTACTCGCCTTTGGTAGTGATACATGGCCGCGGAGTTATGGAGTCCTGACCATGGATGTACCAGTAGAGGCGGGGAGTGTTCCGCTGCTTTGGGGCAAGGTCTCCTACGGCAAAGGCGAACTGGTCTTTTCCCAGGTTCGTTGGGAAGATGCGACTGACGAAGTCTTTAAGGTTGCTCAGTTTGCTGCAACCTTCTTCACGAACTTCGGTATACCGATGGGTCGTTAAAGCAAAAGGAGGAGCTTGACATGAACCGTAGTGTGTCGACAGTGGCCATAATTGCTCTTTTCCTGTGGTTCGGGGGTGAGCTTGTGGGTGGCGAGCCTCGGGTGCTAACAGAGGACATCTTTCCTCCTTTTAGCATCTTGGAGTTATCCACTGCGGAATGGGTGGATGATACTTTCGAAGGAAACTACCGGCCTGTTTTCGGTAATACCGTCATGTATTGGGCGGTGTTCCGGGGTGTGCGGACCACCAACTCAGCAGGAACTCTAGCCCTCCGCGTGGAGGTGCAGGATGCAGGATACTATCGTCTCTGGTTCCGGGCCCGAAATACCTTTAGCAACAGCTTGATTTCTGTAGCCGTTGCCCCCCCCACTGACCGGATGGAGTGGGTGGAAGAGTATGCGGATAAAAGCATAAAGCCTACCCTTTACTTGGATGCCACGGGAAATCCCGTCAGTGTGGAACAAATGGGTAGTACCTATCATTGGTTTTACGTTCATGCCTATCTTGTGGAAGGAGAAAACTGGGTGGTTACCTACATCCCCAACAGTTGGGTGATCATCGATCAGTTATATGTGGTGAGGATTGTAAAATAGCCGTTTCTCCAAGGGCGGAGGTAACTCTGCCCTTGGATTGCGAAGGTACCATTGTATTAGCAACTTAGAGGCACTTTGATATTGGAGTCGAGTTGATGAAAGCGTAACCCATAGGACTCTATTCCTGTAAGAACCAATGTGTTCTTGCGATTGCCATAAGACCTGAGGGACACCGGGTACTTTGGCGCAGGGCGGTATTTCATGAAGGAATTCTCCTGTTGGCTGAAGAAATGGAAGACGAAGGAGTGTTCAAAGGATTAGCGCAACAAGGATTGATTTCGATGCTAAACCCCCGGCTAATGTGTCTTCGTCACATTCATTACACCACTCGGAAGACCCCAGACCAACACCGACACCCCTTTTTTCAGGTCTGCTACGTGCTGGAAGGACGGGGGTGCGTACTACTTAATGGAGGCCGGCACGAACTTGTCCCCGGAGATGTGCATGTATATCATCCCGAATGGTCTCACGATATCTGGACATCTTCAGAGAAAGGATTAGGCACCTTAGATCTGCGCTTTCTGTGTGATGATTTGCCCGAGGCCCAAATCCCATCGTTTCTGCGTTCCCATACCGAACCGATTCTAAACCTGTTGCACGCCATCGAGTACGAAGGCAGAAACCGATTGCCCGGCTGGCAGGAGATGGCTCATGCTTATCTAGTGCAACTGGTTACCCACCTAATTAGGTGTTTTCCTGCTAACACTACCGCATCATCGATTCCGCAGAAGGCGCTGAAAATTATGCAGGCAAGCCTTCCCAATGGCATTTCCATTTCGGAGTTGGCCGAACTGCTGCACATCAGTCCCACCCATTTTTCCAACCTTTTTAAGGGGACCTTTGGTAAGGCTCCGCAGCAGTATTTGACTGAATTGAAATTGGAATACGTAAAACACAAACTCCTTACCCAGCCAAATATGAGAATCAGGGAACTGTCAGCAGCTTGTGGATGGCGAGATCAACGGCATTTCCGCGAGCTTTTTAAGACTTATACAGGCCGGACTCCTTCAGAATTTCGTAGTCTGTACCAGGACGGTTCCTGGGAGCATTATACGGTAGAAAGTTACCTTCTGTTTGATCCAAGTTTACCGATGTATTGGATATCGGTTTCGTCCTCTCCTGGGGGGAACAGCGCAGAATAGTGACCAGGACAATACGGATCGAACCAATGAAGATCGGGAGAATCTTGAAAGCGGAGAATATCCCAGTGCACAGTTAGAAGCATGGAGCTTAAAGCCGGCAAGGCATTTCTCATCCAAGGCTTTCTGCATATTATCAGACTGCCTACTTCTAGTGTCTGAAAGGGGTTCTTCGGCTAAACTTAGGTCAACGCGATTTGCGCAGCAAGCAAACATATGTGTGGAGAGGTAAATTTCAATAATAAAGCTCATGCCACTTCTTGCTATACTATGTTTATGAAGCTAATGTTGTGGGGTTAGTCAAGTGCGATGGTCTAGACAGCGGAAGACGAGCGACAGGGGTGTGGTAGGTTTCCATTTGTCTGAGTTATCAAAGCAATGGTTGCAAGGACTTAGAAAATGGTAGAGGCATCAGGGACAGAATGCAGCTCTGGTCTCAGGACAGTTGTCGATATCATATTGATTTGAGTTTGAGAAGGACGTTCATCATTGCAGGCCGCTAATCCAACAGGAACCTGGACCACAGCAAGACCATACCTCTACACGGAATCTGCTTAGTCCAGGTTCTTTAAAGGCTTCCATAGCAAGCCATTTTGTACAGACTCTTACGAAAGATGGGATGATGTCCGATGCATAAGGTCACGCAGATTACCCATGGTCCGAAGCATCATTTCTTTGGCTACTATGACAAATGGCAGTGGGATGAAAGCCAGCGGTATCTTTTAACCCTGGAGGTGGATTTCGCTGATCGTTCACCGCGACCGACAGATGTGGCTCAGGTTTGCCTCATTGATGTACAGGACAACTGCCAGTTGCACCCTATCTCCAAGACAAGGGCCTGGTGTTGGCAGCAAGGGAGCATGCTTCAATGGGTGCCCGGTTCCCCAAGGACCATCGTACACAATGATCTGATTGGGGATCGTTTTGTGTCGGTCTTTGTGGATATCGATACCGGAGCCCGGCGGGTGCTGCCCCGGCCCATTTATACCATTAGTCATGATGGACGATATGCCTTGAGTCTCAATTTTGCTCGTTTGGCGGTTACCCGGCCGGGATACGGTTATAACGGACTCATCGATCAATGGAACGATGAACTACACCCTGCGGAAGACGGGATCTACCTCATGGATCTGGCCATGGGAGAGCATCGGCTTATCGTCTCCATTGACCAGTTGGCTAGGAGCAATCCCGAAGCGAGTATGGCAGGGGTAAAACACTGGGTGAATCACCTATTATTCAGTCCCGATGGGAAGCGCTTTATCTTCCTACACCGTTGGGATAATCAAAAGGGCTTGTTCCATACCCGCCTGTATACCGCTTCCCTTGATGGTAGCGAACTTTTCTGCTCCCGTTTGCAGCGGGGTTCCCACTTCATCTGGTACGATAATACCCGCATCCTGATCTGGGGATACACAGAGGATCAAGGGTACGGATATTATCTCATCGAAGATCAAACGGATCACATGGAACTAGTGGGGAAGGGTGTCCTAACCCGGGATGGTCACTGCAACTTTGCCCCGGGTAGTGACTGGTTTGTCACCGATGAATACCCCGATGCCAACAACATGCGTCCTCTGATTCTTTACCATCTCCGGGAAAAGACCCATCGGGTGTTGGAACGGTTCTATTCACCTCCGGAGAAAAAGGGAGAGTTGCGCTGCGATCTACATCCCCGTTGGAGCAGAGACGGAAGATATATCTGCATCGACACTTTCTGCGAAGGGACCCGACAGATGTGTCTGGTGGACGTTGGTGCTATTATTGAAGGTAGCTCCTAAGGGCAGATAGAACAAGGAGGCATGAACGGTTAATGCAGGGAATTGTGAGGAGTTTTGTACAGCATAGTGTCCGTAAACAGAGGGCTCTCCACGGTCTTTGGGATTTTTCCATTGAAGACAAGTCCTTCCAGGACCGCTTGACGGTGCCCCAGTGCTGGGATACGACTATTCGCTATTACGACTATCGCGGTAAGGCCTATTATCGAAGAATTTTCCGCACTGAAGGACTTCCCGTGTGTCGACTCAGGTTCTTTGGTGTGTCCCATACGGCACAAGTGTGGGTGGACGGTCGCCTCGTGGGTTCCCATTTCGGGGCCTATACACCCTTTTCCGTTATTCTGACAAATCTGGAACCAGGTGAACATGAGCTCATCGTCGAGGTGGACAACTCCTTCGGTGACGATGTGGCCTTGTATTACGAATTCTATGATTGGCATATCTATGGCGGCATCATCCGTCCCGTGGTCCTCGAAGAATTGCCGGAAGTCTTCGTGGATCGGGTTCAGGTAAAGACGTTGGAACTAAGGGAAGAGGCGGCAACCGTGTCCTTTTCCCTGTTCCTCCAGAACACCTCCACCACCCAAGTGGAGGAACAGATTTCGTTGAGGGTCTTGGCGGATAATCTCCCGGTGGTTGAAGAAACACTGGAACAGAATCTTAAGCCCGGCGTCAATACGCTGGAAATTACTAAGGTGATCCAAAACCCTCGGTTGTGGTCCCTGGAGGATCCCTTCCTTTACTACGTGGAAGTCACCACCAGTGGCGATGATTTACGGGACCGGTTCGGGATCCGCACCATCCAGGCGGAAGGTCAGCGGGTTTTACTGAACGGTGTTCCGGTAAAGCTGTTGGGCTTTAACCGGCACGATGACCATCCCGATTGGGGGGCTGCGGTCCCTGTAGAGATTATGCTCAAGGACCTTGAGATCGTGAAGGAAGCCGGGGGCAATTTCTTGCGGGGTTCCCATTATCCCTATCCGGAGATCTTCTTAGACCTTTTGGATGAGCAGGGGATCTTGTTCGGGGAGGAATGCAGCCATTGGGGATTGAAGGAAGGACACATGCTCCATCCCCGCTTCCTAGAACAGAGTAAGCAATGCATTACCGAGATGATTACCGCCCATTATAATCATCCATCCATCATAATCTGGGGTTTGTTAAACGAGTGTGCGAGTAATCTGGCCACCACCCGTCCAGTATATGAGGAGCTGATTGGACATATCCGGGCTTTGGACGAGAGCAGGCTGGTTACCTATGCCGGTTTCCACCCCGGAAGTGATGTTTGTTTGGATCTAGTGGACATCGTTTCCATCAACAATTATACCGGCTGGTATGTGCAAAGGATCGACGAGATCCCCACCTGGTACGAAGGCTTTAGACAATGGTTAGAAAAAATCGGGCAAGGGAACAAACCTTTCATTCTCAGTGAATTCGGTGTAGGGGCGGTCGCGGGAGTGAGAAGCTTCTACAAGGTGCGCTGGAGTGAGGACTACCAGTATGAGTTCTTCCACAAGGCTTTGGAATACTACCTGCAGCGCGCCGACGTCACTGGGGTGGCGGTCTGGCAGTTTTGCGACACCCGAACCAGCGCGTCACTTTTCTTGACCAGACCCGGTTCCCGGAATAACAAGGGTGTGGTGGATCGTTTCCGTCAACCCAAGGATGGCTTTTATGCCGTACGGGACGCGTTCATGAAGTATCGCCAAAAAGAGGTCTGAGGTGTTTGGGGCAACTGGGTAAAAGCCCAGCTGCCCTTTTTTATCAATCTGTGCCTATCGGATGGCATAACTATGGTTTAATGGGCCCCGGCCCTGACCTAGATTGAGTCTTGCGGCGATGGCACCGGTAATGTACTCCTTGGCCCGCTGGACGCTTTCCAGTAAGTCGTAGCCCAAGGCCAGGTTGCAGGCAATGGCCGAAGAGAGGGTACAACCGGTACCATGGGTGTTTTCATTGTCGATCTTCGGAGCCCGTAACCAGTGAATTTCGCTCTTCATGTAGAGAAGATCATCGGCTACGTCTGACAGATGCCCACCTTTCACCAGTACCGCCCCCCTGGTATACGGGGCCAGTTCCCTTGCGGCCCGCACCATATCTTCCCTATTCCTAATGGTAATTCCCGTCAGGCTTTCGGCTTCAGGGATATTGGGGGTGATGACCGTAGCCAACTGGATAAGCTCCTTGACGAGGGTAGCGATGGCTAGATCGTCCAGGAGCTTTCCCCCACTGGTGGCTACCATCACCGGATCTACCACGACGTTTTTCGCCCCGTATTCCCTTAGTTTTTCGCCAATGACACGGATAATCTCCCTATTTGCCACCATCCCGATCTTTACCGCATCGGGCGGGATATCGGTGAAGATACAATCCAACTGATGACCTACAAACTCCGGTTCCACCTCCATTACACCATAGACCCCGGTGGTATTCTGGGCCGTCAGGGCGGTGATCACGCTCATCCCATAGACCCGATGGACCGTGAAGGTCTTCAGATCTGCCTGGATTCCGGCACCGCCGCTACAGTCGGAACCGGCAATGGTAAGTACTGTCTTCATCATATCCACCGCCAATCTGTAAAGGAATTAAGGTAAAGATCCGCTGTGGCCTGGAGGGCAGCTCGATCTTCATGGGCGCTTATATCGTATACCGCTACCACAAACAGCCCCGCGGCCTTAGCACCGGCAACCGCATGCAGGGCATCTTCGAACACTACCGTTTCCCCCAAGGGTGTGCCTAAACGTTCCAGGACTTGTCCAAAAAACTGAGGATCGTCCTTGCCCATGCGCAGCTGGGAACAGGTGACGATAAAGTCGAAATAGTGCAGAACGTCCAGCCGCGCTAAAGCGGCCTGGGCCAGGTCGTGGTCTGTTGCGGTGGCAATGCACATCTTCACTTGGCGTTCCTTCAGCTGTGCCAACAGAGGTTGTACCCCTGGTTTCAGGGGGATGTGACACCGGTAGTTTTCGGCAATTAACTGTAAAAGCTCGCCAATGATCTCTTCTGGAGATTTTGCCATCTTGTAGGTTTGGCGCAAATAGCTCGCCGCCTGCTCCAAGGTCATGGTTCTAAGGACCTGTGCGGTATTCCGAAGGGGGATATACCCCCCACGTCTGAGATACTCTTCTCCCAACTGGTCCCAAAGGGCCATGGAGTCAAGGAGGGTCCCATCGAGGTCGAAGATCGCACCTTTAATCTTCATGGCAGACCACCTGGCGGGCAACTTGCCGAAGCTTCGTCACGGCCTCCCGAATGTTGTCCTGAGCGAAGATGGCCGAGACCACGGCAATGCCGGCAAGGCCGCAGCCCTTTAACTGTAAGGCGTTCTCTGCGTCGATGCCTCCAATGGCGACCACAGGGATGGAGACTGCAGCACAGATCTCTTTCAGGGTCTTCAGGTCCACCGGCTGAGCATCGGGTTTGGTGGAGGTGGGGAAGATGGTACCTACTCCGAGGTAGTCTGCGCCCTCCCGTTCTGCTTGGATCGCCTGCTCGATCGTTTGGGCCGAAACACCTAAGATCTTCTCGGGACCGATCATCCTTCTTACATCCTTTGCCGGCAAATCCCCTTGCCCAATATGCACCCCATCGGCATTGCAGGCCAGGGCCACATCCACGTGATCGTTGACCACAAAGGGGACCTTGTGTCTTTCCGCGATGCTTCGCGCTCCTTTGGCCAATTTCAGCAGGGTGACCGGATCCACATCCTTTTCCCTCAGTTGTAAGAAAGTTACTCCCGCCGCCAAGGCCTCTTCCAGCACGGCCCAAAAGGAACGACCCCGCAGCCAAGATCGGTCGGTCACCGCATACAGTTGCAGGGCATTTTTATCTAGTCTCAACTCTCACGCCTCCCCGCAGGGTCTTGCCGTCTAGTTGACTCATGGTATCGATAAGATAAGTGCGGAAGGAACCTGTACCGGTCCCATGCCGAACAGTCATCTGGTAGGCTAGCTCTCCACAAAGCCCCATGGCGGCCACGGCCGTCGCGGTGGCCCGGAGAGTTTCATCTGGGTTGGCGGCAACGAAGGCTCCAATGAGGGCGGTAAGCATGCAACCGGTCCCAGTGATTCGGGACATCAGAGGATGTCCATTGCGGATGACGTAAGCGACCTGGGGATCCGCCACCACATCGATGGCACCAGTGATGGCAATGATCGCACCGAGTCTATTGCTCAGCTCCTTCACCCAAGGCACTATCCGCTCTAGGTTTTTCTCGGTGATGGCGTCCTTGAGGTCCGCATCAACACCCCGAGTACTTCCTGCACCTTGGGCGATGGTCTTTATCTCCGAGATATTCCCACGGATGACAGCAAACCTGATCTCCTCCAGCAGTTGGAAAGTGGTCTTGGTGCGTAGATTCGAAGCGCCGGCACCCACGGGATCTAGTACCACTGGGCGCTTCAATTCATTTGCCCTTTTGCCTGCTTGTCCCATGGAATTGATAGTGCGCCGGTTCAACGTGCCGATGTTAATCACCAATCCATCGGCAATGGCCACGATGTCCTGTGCATCTTCTTCCTCGTCGGCCATCACCGGAGATGCGCCACAAGCTAAAAGGATATTGGCCACATCATTGACCGTCACATAATTGGTGATACAGTGGACTAAAGGTGACTTTTCTCGTACATTAGCTAGGATTCTTTCCAATTGCATAACCTCCCGCAGCCTGACCGGTGCCGGGGAAAAGAAATGGGAAGTGCCAAAGACAGGGCCTTCCCATTGGTGACGAGACCTTGTTCCCTACGTTGGCATTACCCAAGTCAGGTTCAAAGGGTCGAAGCTGTACGCGCTTCCTCTCAGCCTGCACACAGGCTCCCCTACAAAGTATTGATATTTGGTTTTATCGCTTGCATGGTACCACAGGTGCTTTTCCTTGTCAACAATGGTAGCCAAAGACAATTCCCACAGAGCTTTTTTATTCATCACAAAGGAAAAGTCTTGGCAGTTGTCTAATTGTTGTTAAGGAAACGGGGCGATAGGGGGGGGCGACCCATTGAATGGTTCGTGAATAAAGCTAATAAGGAAATGAGGCGCAGACCGATGCGTGTTGCAGACTACATCGTGGCCTTGACAAACCTCTACGGGCTTGTACACAAGGAGAAGGTTCTGGAGATCTATAATCAGCAAAACGAAGAAAAGGTGTCCATCGAGACGATTGAAGCCTATTTGGAAACAGGGATCCCGTGGGAATTTGTCTACACCCATGGGAACTATTTCGTCCACGAGGCCATTTACGCCCTTGATAGCTTCGAAGAGGAATTGGCCCTGCGGCGGGGAAAACCCTACTATGTTCCGGAGAAGAAGGAGCTCTTGAGGTACACCGATCCCCTGTACTTCGAGAAGACCAAAGAGTATTACACCTTGTTAGCCTATATCAAGAAAAACTTCTTTCCCGACGATCCCGCCGAAGCTGAGGACTTCGCTAGGGAAGTGGTGACCATTTCCCATATTGGTTTTTCCGCGTCGGAGCTCTCTGACCTATTCGATTTTTACGAGATCGTATTTAGCGATCTAGACCAAGCAAATGAATGTCTGCGTCTTATTACTAACGTAGCCAATACCACCCGTCTTTGGGAGAATAACGGCCATACACCAAGGGAAATCGTTGAGAAATATGAAAGGCAACACTTGAGACCACTGCCCACCGAAAGACCCCAGGCCATGGGAGAGGGGAGAAGGATCGGTAGGAACGATCCCTGCCCCTGCGGCAGCGGGGAAAAATACAAAAGATGCTGTGGTTGCTAGAAGACTAACCAGTCTTCTGGTCAAGGAAGACGATCGGACAAATGGAGGTCTAGAAGTGCTTATCTTTGCCCCTGCGATCTACGAACATGCCGCGAAAATCATCAATGCTAGCCCATCGGTTGTATGTCAGGATCCGGTTTCTCTAGCAAAGGCCCACATCGAGGCTTATCGACTCTATGGGCACCCCATTGTCATCCCGGCCATCGACATTTACAACGTGGAGGCCGAGGCCATGGGGGTGAAGGTCCAGTACTTCTCCAATGCTTCCATGCCGGTAGCCCGGGAGGGTTGTTGGCGACTGCCCGTCGAAGTCGATAGACTGCCCAACCCCAACGAGTTTCCCCGGGGTAGGATGATAATCAACCTCCGGGCCGCGAAACTGGTGGTCCGGGAGTTGGGTGAGGAGCCCTGTGAGATCTCCTTTCCCATATCAGGGCCCCTGTCTATCGCGGCCAAGCTACTGGGCAGTGCAGAGTTGTTGATGGCGGTGGCCACCAATGTAAAAGCCCTAGACCAGCTCTTAAACTGGATTGCCGCTGTCCTGTTAAGGTACATCGAAGCCATCGTGGACTTGGGAGTGTCCATCACCATTTTCGAGTCCATGGCCGCACCACCGTTGATTTCTCCCCTATTCTTTGCGGAACACCTGGAGCCTCATCTGATGAAGCTGATGAACCGCACCGAAATCTTAAGCAAACGGCGACCGGCTTTGATTATCGGCGGTAATACCATTGATTTGTTGCCGGCCTATGCCCGCCTTCGTCCCAGTCTCTTCATCTGCGATTATCTACCGCATCTACCCAATTTCGTTGGACTCTCCCGCAATTACCACTTGTCCCTGCGGGTGAATATCACAAGGGAGTTAGTACAACAGCTGCGGAGCGTAAAGACCATCGCCGGGGATCTGCCGGTGATGATCAGCACCGGGATCGTGCCCTATAATGCAAAACCAGAGGAGGTCCTTGCTCTGAAGGAGCTGATCGCAAGGGTTAACGGCGAATAGCCCCAGGTTTTGAACAGTAACACCAGACGAATCAAAAGAGCGACGGTGGTGGGGTTGGGACTAAAGAAAGGCAGTCACAATCGCCCAAATGCGTCCGGCCCACACCCTCTGTCAGTTTTCACCGAAATCAGACCACAAGCAGGCCCTCCCTTTATGCCTTAAGTCAGTTCTTGCCCCTCAATCTAATAATTCCACGTTAGGGACAAAACCAGGACCTCTGTCCCGGGTTTCATACAACGGGGTACCGCATTCCACCGGTTAAGGAGAATTGGCAGGGACTTGGTACCTGGACGGAGAAGTATTATTTAGAGGTAAATAATGCCTTTGGGCATGGATACGTGTGCTTACGAGGTCTGTCGCGCCATAGGTAGGACGACAGACAAGTTGCAAGGATCGCTACTCCTAGCTGCAGGAGGACTTCTGGCCGGATTGACCCGGAGGCACCGGCTGCTAGGAGATGTCTTTAGAATGGACTGGTGCAAACCTAGATGAAGGGGTGTTCCCGTTGGAAATACAAGAGCTTTGGTCTAGTTACGTGAACAAACTGGACCCTGTCAATCGCCGAAGGCTCCTGCAGAAGATGGGGCTTCCGGTGGACGGGTTCCGCAGTGGCACCGCAAACATACCCGATTCCCTGGTGGAAAAGACCCTCATCGAGTGCCCCTCCCGAAGGCAAGGGCGGATGTTTGTAAAGTGGTTCCGTAGTAGCCACAGTCGACTGATGGAAAAACTGGAATCGGATTCACCGGAGGAGTTGGCCGAGGCCAAGGAAGAATGGCTTAAGTTTCCCACAGAGATTATGAAAATCGCGCTGCTGTTATCTAACCGCCAGGAGTTACTGGAGGAATGGGCCGATGAGATCAGTAGCAAGGAAATACAGGACATGGAGAAGGAGGTTAAGTGGCGGGAGGAGACCAGCATCCAAGTATTGGAGGAAATGACGGACCGGATACTCCGCCTGGAAAGGGAACTAGAAGAGTTGAAGGCGGAGAACAAGCGCTTGAGAGATGAAAACCGGAAGGTGAACACCCAAAGGGAACGGGTCGAGAAGAAAATGGAGCGCATGATGGAGGATGCCCAGAAAAGGACCGCCAAGCTCCAGGAAGAAATCAAACGGTGGGCCTCGATGAATGAGGAGAAGGCTAGGGAAATAAAAGAACTTAGGTTGATCGCGGAGGATCAACGTAGACAAATAAAAGACTTAGAAATAAAAAAAGAAAAACAACAAGAACAACAGGGGGAAGAGGCACTGCTGCGGCTCTATCGGGCCCTATTAGAGCCCCAGTACCCCGAACAACGGCCCCGCCGGGTACTCATCCTGGGGGAGCAGTTTCCGCCCCAGACGATCCAGTTTGGCGGCGGATGTTATACGCTGGAGGGGTTACCCCTTAACGAGGTGACAGAAATCGATCCCGCAAGCTATGATGCGATCTATCTGTTGTCCCTTTGCGACTACGAAACTAGGGTCAAGATCAATCGTCTCTTGAGCCCCTACGTTCTAGAAATTGGTAGCCTGTATGAATTGCAAGAAGAATTGAAGGAGGTTACTGTCTGATGAGTAATCGTGATTATAAATGTCTTTTAGCCGGACGCCTCGCCCTCCGTAAGGAAATCGAAGAACCAGGAAGGCTACCTGCATTCATTAATGCCAACAATTGTGTACAGTTCCTTATCCGACCCCTCTCCGATGTCCCGGATCGACTCCTACACGTAGCATTTTTTACTTGCTGGGGCAGTGAGCTGGAAAGATGGGCCGAGTTCCACGACGATCCCTCCGCCGATTCCACCCATCGGTTAACGTACTTGGAACAGTTTCTCAAAGACCGTATTCTGCTTTTCCAACCCACAGAGCGAATAGATAGCACCTCTAATGAATCCCATTATTGTGCCAAACTGAAGGCATTGTTGGATGCCCCTTCTGGGATCAATCCCGAATCACGGCTCATTCCCATCCTGAATCTGAACAGCATGACCTCAGAAGAATTTGAAGATGCCATCAAACGGCGTAGAGAAATCGGGCCCGTCCGGGATTTTGGCAAAGACATGCCCATCACCGATCCGATGATGGTGGTCCTGGATTGGTATCAGAACCCGTTGGTGTATCATGGATTTGAGGGCATGAACCCTACCCGAACGGAGTTTTGGCGGTTCGCCGGTGAACAGATTAAGAAGACGGCCCTGGATCCAGAGGAATTAGAAGGATTTGTCCTCCCATATCGGAATATTGTTTTTATCGAAGCCGATGCCTACTTTCAATTATTGCTACCAAAAGTAGAACGGGACTTCATCTCCCTACAGATCGCCTCGCGGAACGGACATGCGTCTTTGGAAACAAGAGTCTCCCCGGAGACTCCTCCGATGGTGATCCCGGACCGGTTAGCACAAAGGGGAGAAGGCTCCCTCCAGGAGGAAGAATTCCTCAGCTATCTTAAACAAAGGGCCCACAACCAGGGTCTATTCTACGATGAGGTAGACCTCATAAACTTCCACACCGCCATGAAAAGTGGGGGACTGGTCTTGCTTTCGGGTATGTCGGGGACGGGCAAATCCCGATTGACCAGTCTGTATGGCGATGCCCTGGGACTTAGCCCACAGCAGCATCTCATGGTGTCGGTACAACCCACCTGGACCGATGACAGCGATCTATTGGGCTTTCTGGATTTATCCCATAATGTATATCGCCCGGCGGATACCGGTGTAGTAGACTTTTTGCTGACCGCGGAGAGGAATCCGGATCAACTTTTCCTTTTGACCTTCGACGAGATGAACTTGGCCCGGGTAGAGCATTACTTCGCCCAGTTCTTGTCAGTGCTGGAGCTTGATCTAGACAAACGCTATCTTCGCCTATACAGTGACCAAGCCCAGGGTTGCATCTACAATTCCTGCCAGTATCCTTCCCGCATCCACATCGGTCGTAACGTGCTGTTCGTAGGGACGGTGAACATAGACGAATCCACCTACCGTTTCAGCGATAAGGTCTTGGACCGGGCTCAAGTGATCCGGTTAGGTACCGTTCCCTTTCATTTGTTGCAGATGCAGCCCGAAGTAAATGCAAAGCTGCCCACACCGCCGCCGGTAACCTTTGAGCTTTACCGGAACTGGCAACGGGGTGAAGAGCGAATCCAACTGACCAGGGAGGAGCTGGAGTTCCTCCATGCGGTCCATGAGAAACTCCAAGGGGTAAACTTGCAGCTGGGAGTAGGGTACCGGACCCTCAGACAGATCGATGCCTATATCCAAAACATACCTTGCCGTGTAAATGGGGAACCGTTGCTGGATCGCAGCCAGGCCTTTGATCGCCAGGTGTGCCAGAAGGTACTCACCAAGCTCCGTGGTCCCCGGGAACAACTGGAAGCGTTGGTAGGGCGCGTGGACCGGGAAGGGACTGTGGTAGACAGTGTGCTACTTCAGCTGATGGACGCCTATGCCAAGGTGAGCGATTTTACCCTCAGTCGGCGTGAAGTGGCGCAAAAGGCCAAGGAGTTGCTTTATTATGGCTACACAGCCTAAATTACCTTTTTCTCTGGCGCTGGTGCTGCATCCCGAAGGGGAACGTCGGGTCCTGAATCTGGAGAAATTCACCACCGATGAAGCCTCCGCGGAGGTGTCCGCCTATTTCCTGGAATATACCGACTGTGACTTGGAGTTTCGCGCCATTGAGGAACCCCCAGAGGAGGCCTGGGTGACCATCGATGGTTTCGATGCTTTGTTTAATACCCAGCGGGAAGGCTTAGTGGACCGGTATGGTAGGCTAGTGTTGTGTTGTAATCATACGTTACCGATTCAGCGACACAATGAAAGCGAGTTTCCGTGGATTCCCGGCAACTACCGGGTGGAGGTCCGCTGGGGGGACGTTTCCTATTTCACAGTCCTTAACGTGCGCCCTAAACACTTCAAAGCCGAGCGCCTCGAGATTATGCGCCAAGAACTGGAAGAGTACGTTGTAGGCCTTACCCTAGACCTCATCCGGAAAAACCAGGGCTTGGGTCACGGGGAGCTTGCCTCCTTCATGCCCGCACGGTACTATCAGTACCAGCTGTTGGAGAAATACTTCCCGACTCTGAACGCGGCTTTGGCCGATGTGGTGACTAGGCCCAACCATGCGGTGCGAAAGCAATATGAAGTGACGGACCGACCCGGACAAAGACCCAAGGATGCCCGGTCCTACCGGTGGCAAAGCTCCCACCGGGGTTATGCCCGCAATGGGGGGAATGGTCCCAACCAACGTTTTGCTTTGGTACCCCGATCCACGGTGGACTATGACCTACCGGAGAATCGGTGGGCGAAGAAGATCGTGTCCAGTTTCATCGAGATCATGCACGAGATCGCGGAAAGCATTGAACAGCTTTTGGAGCGGAGGGAGGAGTTGCCCCAGATCGCCCGGGTAAAGGCTGAGCAGCAATTGGCCACCGTTCAAAGGCTGCAAGCCCGCCTTCGTTCCGTCTTGGCGGAACCCTTTTTCCAGGAGGTCTGTGCCCAGGGGGTTTGCCCCTATACACCGGCCCTACAATGGGACGGACGGTACCGGACTTTGTACCGTTTTTGGTGGGATCTTCTCAACCATAGCCATGTACAGGTGAACGCCACCTTTGAGTACCAGTGGAAAAAGACCGATCTGCTATGGGAATACTGGTGCCTGGTGAAGACCCTGCAGGCTTTACAAAGCATTGGTTTTACACCTGAAAGTGGCTGGATCTACGACCACCGGTGGCGGTTTCCGGACCGGGTTTTCATCCCTTCCATTCCCAAGGGCACCAAGGTATTGATGCGCCGGGGCAGGGAGACCTTGGCGGTGTACTACGAAGAAGAGCTTCCCACCCTTCGGCAGACCGCCCTGGACATGGGAGCATTGCTTTATCTGACAAGCAATCACAACCTACCGGACATTAGGCTTGATTACGCCATCGATGGGCAGTATCAGTTTTCGGTGATTGTGGAGGCGAAATACCGACGCCGGTGGCACATTTGGCGCATGGATGGGGTAGGAAACGGCACTTGGACAGACACGATGCACCAGCTGAAGGACTACCTTAGCATTCGCCGGACCGATGATGAAATGCGCCGGGCGGTGAAGGAATTGATCGTGTTATACCCTAAGGATCAGTATTTCGATGTGGCCGTGCACGAAACCGGCACTGATATTGTCCTTGTTCAGTTGCAGCCGGGAAACTCTGACCATCACTACGTAAAGCACTTGGCGCAATTGTGGCCGCCGGACAGTGGGAAATAGGGGACACTCTTTGGAAAAAAGAACCGATCTTGGGGAGAAGGAGAGAAATGGCATGAAACGGGTGACACTGATCTTAATGTTGGTTGTGCTTTGTTTCCCAACCCTGGTTTCCGCAGAGGAACGGTTCATCGTGGGAATTAAGCAGCACGTCGGCTATGGTTTGATGGGGCCGGAAGTAGAAAGGGAGTTTGTCAATCGCTGGTCTGTTTCCTGCGGTTATGGAAAAAAGGGCGAGTTGGCCGGCGTTACCCTGGGGCTCAAGCGCTATCTGGGTTCCTCGGGCCAGCGTGCCTACCTGGGTGGGTTTGTCACTCTCACCTACGACGAAGGAATGGAGGTGTCACAACCCTTCGCTTCCATCGGCTACCAGTGGATATGGGGAAGGGTTTGTCTCAGTGTGGAGGCTGGCCTTGGTCTATTTCTGGTACCGAAGTCCCTGTGGGGGGTGGGAGTGGGTATAATGTTCTAGGAGGACCGTTTGTACATCAAGATATAGGCGATTTTGTCACTGTGGAGAACAATCTTCCAGCAGTAGTCTCAACCTGATGGAAATTGGGGGAGGATGGATGATGAGAAAAGTTGCTGTAGTAAGCGCGGTGCTTCTGGTTTGCCTGTGTGTCTCCGCCGCAGCGTGGGCCCTAGAGTTCCGGGTGGCACCTTTGCCCGGAGACAACTTGGTGGTTAATCCCTGGTTCCGCACGGGAGATAAGCCTAGTCTGGCGGGGTGGACCACCACCGCTGTCAGGGGAGGCTGGGTGGCCAGTCAGAAACAGGGGAACCCCACCCCCGATGAGACCGTCGGTACCGCGGCGCGGTTATCCACTGGACGTGGGGTGGAACAACGGGGGAAGACCATCGATCCCGGGATTGATGGCTATTTGTACCAGGTGATTCCGGCGGATCCTAGCAAGACTACCCTCAAATTCGACCTTTACTGGGTCACCCACACGGTAAATCCCGCAGTAGTAACTATCTACGGCGGACCAACCCCCGAAGGACCCTGGATTCCCGTGTGGCAACCCTTCTATGAAGTCCATACCCGGAGGATCGTTCCCGAATCACGACGTGCCCAGGAGCTTTGGCGTTATTATTCAAACACCACTGACTTGGTAACAACGACCCTAGAGCGCGGTTACCCGTACTATAAACTGGAATTACGGGCTAACTTGCCAGATCACTACGGTGGATTCAAGGTCACGGGGATCTATTTTGCCGTCGAATAGAATTGTAGTCGGCTCCCAGGTTCCGGACCTTACACTTCCGTGATAATATCAACGTCCAGGACATCCCGCGGGTGTATTTCCCGGGGATGTCCCAGTCCCGCACCTTCTGACCCTTCGGAAAGACCCGTCCGCGGGGCAGACTATCCAACCATATCGGCCCAAACACGAAAGACTCCACTCCAACTTGGGGGAATCATCCGTACGTTGTTGCTGTGTCCCTAGGTGGAACAGGATAAGGATAGCGTCTTCAAAAACTAGGATGGTCACAGGTATACCGATACGGTACGCAAGTCTTTCCGCCCTGTTATCGGCAAAACAGTTCACGAAGAGCCATACCACCGCTATCGTCCGCGCTTTACTACCCCGAAAAAGCGGGTGGGAGGAAAAGGAAGTCTATTTGGGGGGTCGAATTCAAAATACTGGCGGCGTACTGGTGGGAGTCCTGTTTACCGGTTGGATTATTGGCTTGTGCCCGGCCGGTGCTTTTTGTACAGAGTATGTTACTGAATCTATTGCCCGGCCTTGTGGCCTGGGTGATGGTGGTCCATATTGTTGCCACCATGTTGTCCAAACCAAAGGGCTGGCTTTTTCAGCTGGTGATCCTCGGGTTGGTGTTAACTAACATTCCAACAATCTCCATGTTTTGGTTCTATCGGGAGCTGGACAACCCCCTCCATCCCCTTAGGAATGTTCAGGTATGGGGCAGACTGATCTATTGTTCGGTGTTAACCATGGTGTTTTTGTTTAGTCTTTTCTGGGTGATGGAAAGGCGACGGGTGGGGAAGTGGTTAATCTCCACTGGTAGAAGACACGCAAAGCCCTTCAAAGTTGCTAATCACCCCGTAGCCGGTCGGCTGATCCTTGCCATCAAGATCACCCTGGGGAGAACGTTAATCATCGCGCTTTTCGGCGTCACCCTACTGGCGGTGCTGCTGGTAAACCCCATCGGCCTGCTTAAGGATCAGCCCATATAAGTCAGGGAGTATTTTACCTTGGCCTTTTCGGAATTGCTCTTTCCCTTGTTAGGTTTGGTGGCTCTTTCTGGTTTGTTGCCGGGCGGTGACACGGGAAACATGCGGGAGTTGATCTACCAAAGGCCCGGCGGCGAAGGGAGCTTCCGGGAACAGCAGCTTGCTGGTCTGGTGACCTATCTGTTGTCAACCTGTACGGTATATGCGCTCTGGGTGCGCGTCGTTCTACCCTCGCTATCCGTGATACACATCTTTGGCGTGCTCTTTCCCTCCACCCTCCTGCTTTGTGGGCTTTTGTTGATGCTGGGAGTATAACAATACGCTGCTAAGCTATGCGATTGCCCTGGTTTACTGGGACCTGTCTATTACCTCCAGGAGAGGTTCCCCTGGTTTCTCAGCCCGGTGTACCATCTGGCGGAATACAACTTCAAGTTGGGACGGAATCTTTTGTGGCAGAATAAACTAGCCCTCTTGATGTTGGCCCTGGTACTCATCCTCATTGCTCTGAGAAAGACTACCAAGCGGGCCTTGGCATAATACCTAGGTTTCCCGAAGGACCAGAATTGAAAAAAGGTGGGGAAGGGTACTGATTGGCAAGCCCTAAGGGACCCGACAGGGTAGGTGTGAAGCACTTCACAATCCAGAAAGATGACCAGTCCCACGGGCACATTGACCTTTGTGCAAGGTGTGTCTTAGTACTTTTCTTCCTTGTTCCCTCTGGCACACCTTTCCCTTTGGTCCTGCTCCGAAGAACGCAGGGAGAGGTCTCTTACTGCTATGGATTCGCAACGGTTTCCTTTGTCACCGCCTGGGTCTACGCCCTTTCATTTTTCCCGAAAGTCAGGCAGGTGCAATCGACCTACTCTTCCCTCTGGAGTCAGTCACTACCATGATCCTGTGTGAAGACCATTGTACCGGAGAAAACGAAAGTAATGTTTTCTACAAGAACCATTAATGTTCCGAAAACTGGTGTCAATAGTCAGATGGATTGACAAAGGAACTCTTGCTAAATATACTAAGAGAAAACCGCCAGGAGACAGAAAGTGGCGATGACTAGTTAAAGGCCCCTTACCACCGATAGTCTTGGAAAGGTGTTGAATACTGACCGAATAACGGCCCATCAGAGGGTCCGTTCGGGATAGATGACACTATCAACATTAAGGGGGAGGGCAAATGAAGGGACGGAGAACTCTGCGGGTGGTCTTGCCCATCATCATTCTCATGATGATTGGGGGAGTGTGGTGGCTGAAAAGTACCGCTGAGACCGAACAGCTTCCATTGGAACTCACCAATGTGGAGCTGGACAGGATTTTGTCCTACGGGAAACCCGTACTCCTCGATTTCGGTGCTTCTTGGTGCATGCCCTGTCAACAGATGGCGCCGCACCTGCGTAGCGTCTACGAAAAGATGCAAGGCAAAGCCTTGGTCTTCTACGTAGAAATCGACAAATATCCCGATGCGGCAAAGGACTTTCCGGTGCGGGTGGTGCCCACCCAGTTCTTCTATACCGCGGATGGGAAGCCTTATGTTCCCAGCGAAGAACTGAAAGAAGCCTTTGGTTTTATCCTTTATTCCTACCGGGATACGGGTGAACATGTCTTCACCGCCCATGAGGGCGCATTGACCGAAGAACAGATGCTGCTGATCTTTGCTGATATGGGGGTGGAGTAATTGCTTGACACCCTTAGCTCCCTTCTCCAGGAAAGCACCTGGCTGGCTCCGCTTTTTGCCTTGGTGGCAGGTGTTTTTACATCCTTTACGCCCTGCGCCCTCTCCAGTATTCCTTTGATTATCGGCTATGTGGGGGGGACCGGGAGTGCGGAGACGAAGGGAGCACTGGGGCTTTCCATCGTCTTTGTGCTTGGCTCTGCTGTCACCTTTACCACCTTGGGGGTCATTGCCTCCCTAATGGGTAATCTAATTGGGGCTAGTAACCAATGGTGGTACCTCCTTCTGGGGGTCTTGATGGTCCTGATGGCACTGCAGACGTGGGAGATCTACAATTTCATCCCGTCCACCCATTTGGTCGCTAGAAGTCGTAAACGGGGATATCTGGGTGCCTTCTTGGCAGGAATTCTGGGTGGACTGTTTTCCACTCCCTGTGCCACACCGGTGCTGGTGGTTCTGTTAGGTATCGTGGCTGGGCAGGGAAGGATCCTCTGGGGAGCTTTCCTGTTGTTGCTATACTCCCTTGGTCATGGCACCTTGGCTTTGGTGGCGGGGACCTCCGTGGGGGTTGTGCGGAAGCTTTCCCAAAGCCAGCAATACGGTCGGGTTAGTGGGATCCTACGGGGAGTGATGGGCACCTTAATCCTCTGCATTGGTCTGTACATGTTCTACTTGGGATTCTAGAGGACGGAGCTGTCTTCATCCTGAGTTGTGTATTACTCCTCCGAAGCTTGCGATCGGATATTGGAACGCTTGACGGGAAAGCCGGCGGTAAGTCTGCCGGCTTTTTCAGGTTCGGCC
>DUMW01000103.1 GCA_012839765.1 Bacillota bacterium | reverse complement strand
GTAACTTAGTCTTACAGCGTTCTTCTTGAAGTCTTCATCATATTGCTGGCGAATTTTGGACATGATTATATTCTCCTCTCGTATAACTCTATCTTATCATCATGTCCGAAATTGTAACATGGACCCAGACTCTTAGCAGGAATTACTGTACCGATATAGAAATGAATAGATATAAGGTACAGGATATGCGGGTGGGCAGTGATTGCTATGAGTGTTACAATTCGACAGATTGCCAAGGAAGCTAAGGTTTCTCCGACCACTGTTTCCAATTTCCTTAACAATAGGTCGGAACAGATGAGCGAGGAGACTGCAAAAAGGATCGCTGCGGTGATTGAGCGGTTGGGGTATACTCCCAATTTGGCGGCCCGGCATATGGTCCGGCAGCGCACGGGGACCATTGGTGTGGTGGCGCCCTTGACTTGGATGCGCAATATGGATTTTGTAACCGGCAAGATCCTGAGCGGTATCAGTGAGGTTTGCTTTGCCCATGATTTCAATATTTCCTTCGTAGAGGATTCCAATGAGCAAAAGGTAGCTAAACTGTTGAACAAGAAGCGGGTTGACGGAGTCATCCTGTTTTACAGCACCGTAGGGGATAAGCTCATTGACCGGGTTTACGAGGCGGAATTGCCCTTTGCTTTGGTTAACCGAAAGATCGATGCCCCCCGAGTCAACTACGTTCATGCGGACAATTACAAAGGAACTTACCTGGCTACTAATCACTTGATCGAACAGGGGTATCGGACCCTGGCCTATGTAACTGGTCATCGTACGGGGGACAGGGCCCCGGGCTACGAGACGGTGCCGGTAGATCTAGAACGGCGGGAAGGCTTTAAGGCGGCACTGGAGGAACATGGTTATCCCTATGATCCGTCCCTAGTGTTGGATAATCGCACGCTAGCCAGTGGTTTTGAACGAATTATCCAAAAACCGGGACCCTATGGATTTGTCTGCTTTAACGACTACTGGGCGTTGATGGTGAGGGATCTTGTGGAACAACGCAACCTTAATGTACCACAGGATGTGGGCATTGTGGGCTTTGACAACACCTTGATCGCCGGAATTTCACGACCACAGCTTACCAGTGTCCGGTGTCCCTACTATGAGATGGCAGAGACAGCCACCCGGATGCTCATCGAACTGATCAATGGTAAGAAACCCAAACAAACGAAGATCCTTTTTGATACGGAATTGATTGTTCGTCAATCGTCCCTTCGAGAGTCGAAGCTAAAGTGAGCTTTGGGGTAGCAAATTTCTACCGCGACGAAACAACAGATCTAAGCCTATTCATAGGTGCAAAGGCAGTTTCTGTAGATGAAGGGGAAGTCGCTACTAAGGGCCTGGACACGATGACAAAGTAGTGGGTATTGACTCTGTTCTGGTGCCCTTGGAACAACCGAGTACTAGGTGAATGGCTATAGGTTTGGGAGGAATGATTGTGGGTTTTACTGAAACGTTACAGTAGTGACTTCTGTTTTGGATAGCGGCAGTAGGGGAGATACTTCGGAAGCAACGACCTTTGGATGATGGCTACCCGGAAGGGAAGGCCATTACAAACAGGGTTGTGACGTACTTGGTTCTTGGTGAAGTCGCTAAACCGATATAGAACCCTTCTTCAATGACTTGCCTTTGGTTTAGGTAGTTCTTCTTATTGGGGAGGTGATTTGCTTCTTCTATTAGGAAAGAGAGTCACAGGGAGAAAGAGACTCGGCTAAGTCAGTGAAAACACAAACCAAGAGGAGGAAACAGTCAATGATGAAGAGAGTATCAGTTGTCTTGTTGGTGATGTTATTTGTCTCTGTGGGATCTGTTTGTGCGGGGACCATGGTAGCTGATCTTAGCAATCTGGAGATTTGGGGTCTACAGGTGGACCGGACCCCGGTACGTGGAGAGATCCTTCCCGGTGAAGGGTACTTTTCTGAACAAGGTATGGTGATTACCTACGAAGTCTATGAACAGCAGGCCGCCAATGTTCATCCTCGGGTCTATGTGGAGACACGTTTTGATGCCCAGGATTGGACCGGTGCAAAATACTTGACCTACTGGGTAAACGTGGATGAAAACTCCCGGGGTTCATCGCTATCGACGATGGTTATCGGATCCCAAGGTAGTAAACTGATTCGGCGGAGCCTAGGTGATTACCGAGGTGCCGGCTGGCAGAAGATGGTGCTATCTTTGGAAGACTTTGCCGCCGTCGGGCTGGATGGTGTGGTATGTGTACGGATAGTGGTGGAAGGCATCTATGGTGCTGGTTCCAGTGGCTCCCTTGCTCTTGATGGTTTGTTCCTGGAAGGGGAGGAAGCGACCTTGGACGTGGCCGTGGAGGAAAAGGATGGCGTGCTGAACATTAGGGTTACTTCTCAGGAACCCATGCCTTTGCTGCCTAAGGTGCGCTTGATGGATATCCGGGCCCTGTTGGGGATCGGTGAACCGATCTATGTGGAGGTGGAACGGGTCTCCGCTACTGAGTTTGTGGGGCAATACCAGCTAGCGAACGAGGGGCAATTCACTGTGGAAGTGGTTTCGCCTGGGAATCCGAATGTGGCGGTGGAGTGGAGTAAATAGCACTGATCTCTTTTGCCGGAGGTGCGGGTAATGCGTAAAGTGACCACCGTTTTCGTATTGTTCTGCTTGGTTTTCACTGGATGTCTACTGAGATCAAAGCCTTCTTTGGGACTTGGGATCCTTGTGGCGGATTTCGGAGATCCGTCGGTGTGGACTGAGGGAACCGATAACACACCGGCGGTCCCCACAAAGAGCCAAGATACCGGCTTTTTTGCCGAGAAGGGATTGAAGCTGTCTTACCATCTACCTGTGAAACCGGATCCCGGTGTACATCCCCGGGTCTTTGTGAGGACACGCTTCACTTCTGGTAGGGATTGGACCAGCGCCGACTATCTGACCTTTTGGGCGAAGCTCAAACCCGGTTCCGTAGGAGATTCCCTTTCGGCCACCATCTTTGATAGTACAAAGAATCAGACGGTCCGCACCAAGTTTAACGAGATCTTTAAGGATGGTGAGCCCCCGAGTCCCGATGGTTGGTACAAGGTTGTTGTTCCCTTGGAGAAGTATACGAATCTAAACCTGGCCGATGTCAGGGAAGTACGGATATATATTGAAGGTATCTATACAGAGGGTGGTACAGGGGAGGTCATCCTTGATGCCCTGTACCTGGAAAAGGCAGACTCTGTCCTCGAGGTTACCACCTCGGTGGCCAATGAGCAGCTAATCGTTGATATTAATTCCCCACACACCTTTTGGAGCTTACCTAAGGTGCGCATCAAGGACGGAAGCTATCTAGAGGTAAGTGAACTTCAATCTAATCGGTGCCGTGCCACCTATAGTCTCCAGGGTGAGGACGCGCTGACCTTAGAAATATTGGTGCCGGGGAACCCCATCCATGTGGTGGAGTGGTTCCGCAACTAGCGAAAAAGGCAGATGGCTCGGGAGTCGGAGATCATGCTTTCGCCGACTCCCCTTGGGCAAAGTGCAGGTTGCCCACATCCCCGTTGCCCTCACGGCTATTATCTAAATCCCGAGGAGGTCGAAACAGATGAAACATCGGGTGTTGAGTTTAAGTTTTGCACTGATACTAGTTTTGGTTTTTACGGGGCTCTTGAACGCGGGGCCGATTGAGATCGAGTTCGCAAACCCATTCCGATTTGAAAAACAGGAATTACTGGAAGCCTTGATTGCGGAGTTTAACGCCAGTCAAGAGGAGATTAGAGTGATCAATTTGCCCATGGGGCCTTCTACGGACTATGATCAAAAGCTAATCACCCTGTTCGTCGCGGGGATGGCACCCCATGTGGTCTGGGGTACTCCCCAGACCTTGGCCAACTATATCTACATGGATGCGGTGGTGCCAGTTGATCAGTTCTTGGAGCAGGACCCGGATGTCTCCAAAGAGGACTTCCTACCAGCTTTGATTACGGAGTTGACGATGCCCGATGGAAGACTGGTGGGGATCCCCTTCGAAAACTCCAACGTGGGTCTTGTGTACAATATCCATCCCTTTGGAGAAGTGGGGGCGATGACCCCCGCTGAATATGCCGCCCAGGATAACTGGACTTGGGATACCTTCATCGAAGTGATGCGCAAGGTGACTAGGGACATCGACGGTGATGGTCAATTCGATCAACACGGGTTCTTGACGGAGCACTATTCCTACCTTTGGTTTACCCCGTTACTCTGGCAGAACGGTGGGGCCTACTATGCACCAGATTTTAGTGCTTCGCTCTTGGATAGCCCCGCAGCCATTGAAGCGGCAGAATTCTTTGCGGCCCAGGTCCACGAGTATGGCTTTGCCCGCCGGGGACCGGCCTCCATCACCACCGGGGAAGTGGCCATGCGGTCGGATCTGACCTTGAACATTCCCGCCTACCAGGAGCTGGGCTATATCGAGACGGCACCCCTGCCGGAAAAGGTGACCAAGGCCACCGTCTCTACTTCCAAGGCCCTAGGGATTACCCGGGATGACCCCGCGGTGATGGAAGCGGCCTGGACCTTCATTAAGTGGCTGGTGGCTGACGAAAGGTTCATCGAGGGCTGGCTGATCCCTGCTGGGTATCTGCCGGTGACCAATTCCGGTGTGTACTATCCGGTGTATCAGAGTTACCTGGCGTCTACTCCGCTGCTTTACCCCTTCATCATGCAGTTGCCCTATGCCCGTAAGACGCCGATCCTACCCTCACCGGACATCGCCACCGAAGGGCTAGACGACATCTTGCTGGAACTGCTTCTGCACAGCGATGTGTCGCCGGCCTCCAGAATGCGGGCCATTGCTGAACAGACCAATGCGAAGATTCGGGCTTGGCGCGGACAGTAACCGGATCTTAACAGCCCCCGGGGGTTCTGTCCTGGGGGCTTTCTGTCACCACAGTGGACCCAGTGTTGAAAGGAGGAATTGGTGTGAGGAAGAAGCTGTTCGTTTTCTCAATTCTACTTTGTTTGTTCGGCCTGTTAGCCGGGGAAGGAGCTACTATGTCCCTTGTTACGAATTTACCCGCTGCCTTTTACAATCGTCCCGGTCTGGAAGATATGCCGCGGATTGATTATGAGTCGATGACGGTGGTTAACGTTTTAGATTTCGGTGCGGTGGGCGACAGGGTTACCTTTGTGAACGAAGCCTTCGATCGGGCGGTGGCGGCCCTCCCTCCGGAGGGCGGTGTGATCTATATCCCTGCCGGTGTATACCGCTTTCGCCCTCCCGGAGCATCAGACCGCTTCTTCTGGCGTCCCCAGCGCGACGGGCGGGATTTAGAGAACGTGCATTTTGTCGGGGAAGGGGATCAGACGGTCTTTCTGTTTGAAAAGAATCGGCCCACCGGGTCTTTATATGGTGTTCACTTGGGCCAGGCGAAAAACGTCAGTCTACGCAACATCCGTTTCGAACAAAGGCCCATCCTTGACTCTCGCTGGGCACCTCTTTTGGCCGCCTATTCCCTTGGTTTTGAAGGAGCCCAGAATGTGCAGCTGATCAATTTGATTGTTGACCAGGGGGAGATTGGCATTGTCTTCTGGCGGGGCAGTGACAATATCTGGGTGGTGGACTGTCAGGTGCGCAATACCGGTGCCGATGGTATCCACTTTTCCAATTGCACCAACGTCACCGCCGCCTACAACTATGTCGAGAACTGTGGCGACGACGGGATTGCGGCCATCAGCACCAGGGTGGGGGACGATACCCGATCCATCAACAATCGTTTCCTCTATAATACCGTCATTGGTGGTAAGTGGGGACGGGGGATTACCCTGGGTGGTGAGAATTGTGAGGTCATCGGTAACTGGGTGGAACAGATGGTTATGCCGGGGATCTTCTGCCAAGCCCGGGGACACGGTGCGGAGTATGGTGGGGGGCACCTTTTGGAGAATGCCGCCATCATTGGGAACACCGTTATCCGCGCGAATCTCTCAGAGCGTCCAGACAACTCCCTGCCTGGGCACCGGCATGGTGGGGCGATTAAGATCAGCCATGAGGCTAGCAATTTAGTGATTATAGATAATCAGGTCTTCGGGGGCGAGGGGGATGGTATCCTCATTGGTCCTGATGGGATCCAGGTTACGGAGCTGCAGGTGAAAGGCAATGAAGTGGCCGGTAACCTGGGGGTGGGACTGAGCGTCCAGGCCGGTGGTGGTTCCTTTGTCCGGGGATTGGATGTGGTTGGGAATTTCCTCTCGAAGAATGGTGCTGGCGCGATGCGGATCACAGGTGCAGTCAGTGATGTGGTCTTCCAGGACAATGGGATATACCTGGAGCAGATGACCGGCCGGCCGGTGGAGATTACCGCTGCGGGGGTCACGGTGCCTGCTGACGGCATCGATCTAAAGACCGAGGCTAGCCCCTATGTGGACTATTGGTATGAGGCTAGGACTGCGCCCTTGAGCCGAGAATGGGCGCCGGTACCCCAAGGGGGACCAACGCCCGGTATGTCCGTGGTGAACGTGCGGGACTACGGGGCCGTGGGTGACGGTGTCACCGACGATACTGCCGCGTTTATCGCCGCGATCAATGCCTTGGCGGATCACGGTGTATTGTTTATCCCAGGGGGGAACTACGTGTTGAGTCCTGTCCCCGGTGCCGATGAGCTCCCGTATAGTCAAATCAAGCACCACCTTTTGGTGCAAGGACGTGAGGATGTGCACATCCTGGGAGAACCGGGAGAGACAGTGCTCCTGTTCCAAAGCCCTATGCACCAAGGGTTGCGTCTTTTGAACGTGAAAAACTCCTCGGTCAGCGGGTTGACCCTGAAGCTGGTGGATCCCCCCGCTTACCGGATGAACCGCGCTCTGTTGGATGTTTCCGGTTGTAGCCAAATTAGGATCGAAGGGGTAAAGATCCAAGGAGCCAGCGGCCCAGGGCTGTTACTGGATTCCTCGGATCAGCTCTTGGTCCAACAGTGCTCCATTATGGATACCCGTTGCGCGGGGATCAGCTTGCAGTCTTGCCGGCAAGTCACCATCACCGAGAATGTGATAGAAGACAGTGGGTCCCATGGGATCTACCTGTCCTGGCACGGCAGTATCAGCCGTTTTCCCCAGTACACCAAGATCACCCAGAACCAGATCTCCGGGGCAAAGAACGGTTTTGGTATTGCCGTAGCTAGTGGTGATCAGATTGTCATTGACAACAACCACATTGAAGATATCTACCAGGCGGGAATCTGTCTTTATCAGCACCATAGCCTCTTTTGGCCCAAGGGGATAACGGTCACCAATAACACCCTAGAGCGGGTGGGCATCGGGCAGTATGCCATTACTGAGGGGGCCATCACCGTGCTTCGGTGCCGCAGTGGAGACTTCCTTATTGAAAATAACAAGCTGAATAGTCCCCAAAACGGGATCTGGGTAGCCCATAGCAACCTAGAGCGGCTAGCTATTTTGGAGAATGAATACGCGGTGGGCCGGGAATGGTTGGCCTATGGTAGTGCCGATCAACAGGATAACATCGGCCAGCTGATCCTCCCCTGGCACATAATCTCCCAGTCGCCGGTCTATGTACCCGCCGGCCAGGAAAGTAGGGTGGAACTGCGGGTTTCCGGAGTGTCGCTGGAAAACCTCACCGTGTCCGCCCGTACCGCGACCGGGGATGCGGCGGTGGAAGTGGTGTCCAGTGATCGTCTGCGGGTGATTGTACCGCCGATCACCAGCGAAACCCGGCTGACCGTAAGCCTTGTTGATGCGCGGGGTATTACCCAACGGGAGACCATTACACTCCTTCCTGCGGGGGGCACCATTGCCCCCCTGGAGGACCACATCACCGTGAAACAGGGCCAAAGTGTTACCATCCGGGTGCGATTCATCGGTGCCGATGGAACCCTGTTAACCGGAGAAGATATCCCCCAAGTGAACGTGGTGGATGGGTGGTATATCGTCCCCCTAAAGGATGACGACGGCGACGGAATTGCCGAGGCTACCATTCCCTCAGTCCTGCAGAAGGGGACCCGGCAGTTGCACCTTAATGCCAAGGGCTTTGACTCGGCGGTGATCACCCTTACTGTGGAGTAATCCTTAGCTTGTCCCCCGCTACAGCCGCTGTTTGGAGGACCTCACCGGAAAGTGGACCACCTCGGAAGAACTCTGCGCGGTTACCGGTTAGTACCAGAAACCTTGTGGGCCTAGTGTACTTTAGTGTGGCGGAATGTCAATAGGAATGCGCGGAAAGCGACTTTGCCGAACGTCTTGCTGCCCACGCCCGGGGACGAGGAACCCGGGCGTGGTGGAAGGAAGATTCCCGGGAGTGTATATAACCTATGAACCCGGAACCCCAGTCTGTCTTCGGCCAACGGGTGGTGGAAAGCAATACTCCGATTTGACTGGGGTCTTTGTGATCGTACGGATCACTGTCCGAACGATTACATCAAAGGACGGGAGGATTTGGCCGATGGCTAGGCCATCGACGTGGGGATCTACAAGCTTTTAAGAGGAGATTGCTCGCCTTTGCGCTAAGGATAAGAAGGACATGATGGTCAACGTCCTTTCGGGACTGGAAGTAATTAGCCAGGCCTTGGGATTACAGATGCCATCTTGCCTTGGATGGTGCAGCCCCGGTACCGGGGCTCGTACAAACCGGTGTGGTGGTTAACCTTTTCGGTGAGGAAAAAAGATGGCAACAGAGGAAAAACATCGCAGATCGAGCCCTGGGGTTGGAAGGGCAAGGAGCGCAAGAGCCTGAAGGGGTGGTAAGGATGACGAAGTGCTTGTACATATCCGCAGAGTGGTTGCAGTCTTTGCGGCGGGCGGATCCCGCTTCAGTGGTGGGACAGGGCCGGGAACACCTGTTAAAAGCTGCCCGGGAAATGTTGGAGGAACCGCGGTCCGGGGAAAAATGGGATCTGTTCTTTGCCCGCCGTTGCCTGAAGAGACTAGTAATATGGGGGTTTGCTTACCAGGTGACCAGGGAGCAGGCCTTTGCCCACGCGGTGGAGGAGCTGATCGACGGGTTGATCCGGTTGGATAAGTGGGTGGAGGATCAGATGTTAGAACGTAAGCCCCCCTGGCATAGTGCCCTGGATACCGCGGAGTTGGCCTTTGGGGTGGGTTTGGCCTACGACTGGATCCGAGATACCCTAGATTCACAAAAACAGCGACGGATTGAAGAAGGGCTGTGGTCCTTAGGTATCGGGCCGGTGCTCCAAGACTGGGTGGATCCCGCCACCCGGATCCATTGCCTGGACAGTATGGGACATAACTGGTGGGCAGTGTGTATCGGTGGGGCGGGGGTGGCCTTGCTGGCCTGCCGAATCTTGCCTCAACGGGACTATTGGCTGCAGCAGATCTGTGTAGCCCTAGAAGACTTTGTGTTGTATAAGGGCAATGACCTTTGGAACAAGCCCTTGAACTTCGGAGCCGACGGGGGTTTTTATGAAAGTATTATCTACTGCAACTACACCCTCATTTATCTGTTTAGGTTCTTCGAGGCTTGGTCTAGCTACTATCACCGTTTGCCCCAGGTCTATGATCTTCCTGAACTAAAGAAGACCTGCAGTTTTTACCTGGATACCTTCTACGAGACGGTGGAAGGAATCCAGACCCCGGACTTTGGTGACCACTCTCTCCACTGGGCTGCAGAACCCATGGTGTTGGCCCGCCTTGCCTCCCTTTACCGGGACACAGGGTTGCAGTGGTACTATCAACAGCTGAGGAGTTATCCCCAGGATATCTTTGAACTGCTATGGTATGACCCGGATTTACCTGGGGTACGGCCACCGGTACGGGATCTAGCAGTCTATGAAGACATTGGGTGGGGGATCATGCGTTCAAAGGATCGGCAAATGTTTGTGGCCATCAGGTCGGGGGACGTGTGGAACCACGCCCACGCGGATTGCGGCGCTTTGATCCTATTCGACCGAGGTCGGCAGTTTATCGCCGATTCGGGAACGTGCAAGTATGAACTACCCCTTTACCGCAGTTACTATTCCACCACCCGGGCCCACAGTACTTTACTGGTAAACGGGCAAGGGGAAGAGGACGCGGATCTGTACTACGGCCTGCGCTTTCGGGGGAGATTACTGCATCCTTGTAGCGGCGAATACTACCAGAAACTTACCGCGGAGTTGACGGGCCCTTTGGCCCGGCTTGTGCGCCGGGCCACCAGGACCCTAGTCCTCTTCGATGATGTTCTGGTGTTGGTGGACGATGTCTTAGCCTACGAGCCGGCGACCTACCAGCTTTTGTGGCACACCCCTGCGAAGTTTACCAGGGAAAACAATCTGATTACCCTGGAAAATGGGGGAGAAAAGCTTTACCTGGCCGTATACAATCCTGTACCCCTTACTTGGACTGTGGAGCGGGGGTATGGTGCCGACCTAGCGGAACGTGAGTTTTTGCAGGTGGGGACCTGTGCTCCTAATCTCAATGGGCACTTTGTCACCCTTATCAGCCGGAACGCACCGGAAGAACTGGGTGTGGAGTTCTGCGTCTTACGGGATGGCCTGGGCCTAAGCTTTACCACCCAAGGGCACCGGTGGCAGGTGCTCCTCAACACCACCGCCGGGCGCCGGATGCACGAAAACAGCAATGTTACCTGGTTGCTAGGAGAGGACACCGTGGAAACCGATGCCCATCTGTTGGTTCTGAAGGAGGATTTCTACGGGGTCCACCAAGGCAGTTACCTACGGGAGAACGGTCAGGTGCTTTTCAGCAGCTTTACCAAGGTGGACTGCCTATTGCCCAAGGGAAAGCTGCCCCGGCATGATCAGTTACGTTGGCAGGCCTTTATCTGATTTGACGCGGTTTTAGTTTAGGATGTCTAGATGATGGGTAAGTAAGCTTACCCATGCTACGGCGAAGAACTGGTAGAATTGAAGACGGATCGATAGGGGGGCACCCTTGGTCTTTTTCGAGGGTGGTTCCTCTTTTTTCTTTTCCTGATCTGCTTTATCTTTGTCCTTGGATTTCCGTTCCAAAGTGGGGTGGGTAGGGTTTTTCCAAAAAGTTATTGACATATGCTCAAAATTAGGGGTACAATACAAATGAGCATATGCCCACAATAGATGTGGGAGCAAGCAAGATCATTAGGGAGGTGAAAAGTATGCCAAGAGGTGATGGTACAGGCCCCCGGGGTTTTGGTCCCCTAACCGGTAGGGGGGCGGGTTACTGTGCTGGTTATCCGGTGCCGGGTTGTGTCCATCCCTATCCGCGGGGAGGTTGGGGTTACGGCCGGGGATACCGTTGGCGGTACTATGCCACAGGGGTTCCCGCTTGGGTCCGTGGAACCCCTGCTCCCTGGGGTTACGGTGCACCGGGGTACCTGGAGGAACCGGTGGAAGAAAAGGAGTTGCTGAAGCATGACGTGGCGATGTTGGAGAAGCAATTGAAGAAGATGCGGGCGCGTTTAAAGGAGTTGGAAGAGCAACAACAAGAAGACGAAGAGTAGTGCGCTGCCTGGGGGGCTCTTCCCCCAGGCCCTTTCGGGTTGAGGTGAGTTTCCATGAAGATTGCGGTAACTACCCAGGGGACGAACTTAAACTCCCCGTTGGCCCCCCGCTTTGGCCGTTGTCCCTATTTTATCATCTATGATGAAAAGGGCCCTTTTGACGTGGTGGAGAACAGTGGTGCCCCAGTGGGTGGCGGTGCGGGCCTCAGGGCCGCAGAGCTTTTAAGTGAACAGGGGGTGGAAGTGGTGCTGACGGGCAGCGTGGGCCCCCATGCCCAACGTGGTCTGGAGACTGCTGGAATTCAGGTCTACATCCAAACCGGGGGTACCGTGGAGGAGTCCATTGCTGCTTACATAGAGGGTAAAGGATCTTGCGAGCTAAAGGGGTGATACCCTTAGGTGTGGACGGAAGGGGAGGGAGGCGGCCAGGACCACGGCAAGTCTCGCAGCTTGGACGTGCACTTTTCAGCTAGCTGTGATATATTGTCCCTAAGTGTGTGCCATGGTAGGAACTCCATGGAAATTACTGGTCCCGGTGAAAACGGACCGGGGACCGGAGGATGAACAAGGCAGAAGCCTTCTTTTGGAAAAGAAGGGTTTGTGCTCTGTGGCCTAAGGCAGAGTCTATGTTTCCCTTCCCGGGGTGGTACCGTCCTGGGGTGTTTGTGAAAGTTGGGTGAAAAGGATGACAAAATGGCTGCTACGCCGTTTTGTAAAAGAAGAGGATAGTATCATGGTTCCCGAGGTCCGGACCACCTTGGGTAGCGTCACCAGTTGGATTGGGATATTATGTAACGTGTTGCTGGTGATTGGGAAGATCGTGGTGGGGCTTCTTTCGGGCAGTGTGGCAGTGGTTGCCGATGCAATGAACAACTTCCTTGATGCTGCAGGTTCCATCATTTCCCTGGTGGGCTTTCGCATGTCATCGAAGAAGGCCGATAAGGAGCATCCCTTCGGGCACGGCCGTTACGAGTACCTTTCGGGACTGGCCGTGGCGGTACTGGTGTTAGTGGTGGGCATTGAGTTGGGGAAAGATAGTATTCGCGAGCTGGTGAACCCCACGCCCATCCATTTCGGTCTGTGGGGATTTTTTGTACTAGCGGCTGCGGTGGTCCTGAAACTTTGGTTGTTCTTTTTTTACCGCAGCATGGGAGAGGCGATCGATTCTACCGCCCTCAAAGCTGCAGCGACCGATAGTTTAGGGGATGTGCTGGCTACGGCCGCGGTTTTCCTTTCGGCGGTGGTGTCCCAGTTTACGCCATACAACCTGGATGGTTGGGCGGGTCTGGGAGTGGCAGTGGTGATTGTGTATCACGGTGTCAAATTGATCAAAGAAACCCTCGATCCGCTGCTGGGAACACCGCCTTCAAAGGAACTGGTGGAGTATATCCACGGAAAGATTGCCAGGTATAAATATGTGTTGAACAGCCATGACTTGATTGTCCATGATTATGGCCCCGGTCGCTGTTTTGCCAGCGTCCACGTGGAGATGTCCAGCGACGTCGATGCTTTGTTGGCCCATGAAGTCATTGACCGTATAGAGCGGGACTTCCTAAAAGAAGATAATATCCATTTGATTATCCACTACGATCCCGTGGCCACTTCCCAGAACAAAGCGAAAGCCTAAGAAACCGCATTTCTTGAGAGCAGCGGAGCAAACCGTCGGTTTTTCTATTCCAGTTCCGGTGGGGCTGGCTGCCCCCATGTTTGCCAAAGGCTTGGTGTGTAGTTGTCTGGTCTCTTTCCCGGGTGCCTCCAGGAAACCCTCTTTGCTGAGCAGGGCCGCAGGCAGCGATGCTGCTTCATAAACGGCCGGTTGCACCTGGGGTGGTCCGCAAAGGATTTCGCTGAGATTCTGCTCCCCTTCACCGTGTTCGACTTCCAGTGTCTCAGTGTCATGCTCATACCTCACAGGCACGGTGGCTTCTTTGTCAAGGTTTCTGTGTTCCCAGGGGTTGGGAACTCCTCCATCTGTGTTTCTTCCTGCTACCAAAATCTGAAACCCAGTTGCAGGTATATATCTGCCCCGTGGGCATATACGTTGATTAGAAGTATTCCTTCGGGGAGGGGATCCGTATGCCTTGGGAAAATGTGGTGATCATGGGTGTCGCCTGGGGGCCCTTGGTCAGTGTCGTTATTTCTATCCTCAAGGGCTGGCTGAAAGTGGAGAGCAAGTACATTCAACCGATTAACTGGGTACTGGGCTTCTTGGGTTTGGTTTTATACAACATCTTGGGCGGTGAGACCTGGTACATGGCCATTTTGGCCGGTTTGACCGCGGTGATGAGTTCTACCGGTTTCCACGAGACCTTTGGGCATATGGCTAAGTATACGGTGGAGAAGCTGAGTTTATAGATGGCCTGCTGGGTTGTTTTGCAAAGGACGATGAAGAGTTGTTGCATAGCTGAATGTACGTCTTGTCCATGGTTGTGTACAGGGTTTGGCTGCCAGCACTTAAGTACCTTAAGCCCGGAGCACATCCCACTAGGGCTCCTTCGGGTCTCGATGAGCCGGGGAAGAAAACCGAGTCCAGAACACGTTCCACAATAGGAGCGGCGGGGCCGATGGGACCCGCCGAAAATGTTGGGTTCAGGTGAAGGAGAGTAACACGGAATGCCAACGGAGCACGAAAGGAAAGCAAAGACGGTTTGCACATGTAAGAAAAACCGAGTCATAGAAAGGAAAACTACAGTGTGTTACCAGGCAGTCCCTTTGAGGAGCATGAAGTAACTGTCTTCGTTCCGCTGGGAGGGCATCCTCTTTGGGCTTTGCCTGGGAGATAATACGAACCTCCTGTTGACCAATGACGTACTTGGCTGAAACCACCAGCACATCATCTTCCATCTTGGCTAGCCTCTTCTTTTGTGAGGGTCATGGTCCAGACTGAACCTTCGGCCAGTTTACGCAGAGTGCTGACGTCGCCGTCAAAGAGGATGCGGCAGTGGTCCCGTACCACCACTTTTTCGCACAGATTCTCCACGTCGGTTACAATGCGGGTTCTCGAGCTCTGTTGCAGCTCCAGGCTCTAGCGGTTTTAGAAGCTCTATCGTGTTAGTGATGCTATGTTTTGTACCCAACCAGCCTCTAATCCCTCTTGCTTGATGGAGTGGCTTGTCAGATGCGGGTTTAGACTGAAGGATAGAGCCGTATAGGACTGGTCTGAAGTATTCTTGATGATGATCTATCCCGCGTTTGCCTATTTGCCTACTTTCCGATGGGCGACTACGAAGCGGAGAAGGGTTTGGCTACCAGCGGAACGAATATTTAGTGCGGTGAAGGTGGACGAGGAAGCGGCCAGGTTTGCCCCACCAGTTCATTTCGTTTTCGGTGGGAGATCCGCGATGGGCTCGGTGTTTTTGGAAGGGTATGTAGACTGGAGCAAAGGCTACACTATCTGGGGATGAAAATTTGAATCCACAACTTGGGGGATGATTATATCATGAAAATGGCACAGGCGACCTTGGGCGGTGGGTGCTTTTGGTGTCTGGAGGCTATCTTTTCGGAACTGGAGGGAGTGATTAAGGTACAAAGCGGCTACAGTGGTGGCACCACAATCAATCCCACCTACGAGGAAGTATGTACCGATACAACGGGCCATGCGGAAGTGGTGCAGATCACCTTTGACCCGGAGACGATTAGTTATGCAAACCTTTTACGTGTCTTCTTTTCGATCCATGATCCCACCACCCTCAATCGACAGGGAAATGACGTGGGTACCCAGTATCGTTCGGTGATCTTCTACCATGATGAGGAACAGGCCCAAATTGCCCGTGGGATTATGGAGGAAGTGGCGGACAATTTTGATGCACCGATTGTCACCGAGCTTGTTCCCTTGGACAAGTTCTACCCCGCGGAAGAATACCATCGTGATTACTTTGCACGCAACCCAGCACAGCCCTATTGTGCCATGGTCATCGCCCCGAAAGTTGCGAAGTTTCGGCGGCAGTACTTAGATCGGCTGAAGAAACGTTCATAGTATTTGGGTTTGACACATACTGTTGAGGTGTCTAGCCAGGGTGATGGTTCCAAGGGCAGCCCATTGGCATTTCGGTTTGGTGGGTCTTTACCAGTGTACATTGGGATGGGCGATTCTGGTCTGTTGGAGGTTGGCAGATGGATACCAGGTTACCTAGCTATGTGCGGCTGTACGAAACTGGCGAGCTGCAACAAAGGGCCCAGGAAGCCATGGCCTGGTTGACCTGTTGTGCGCTTTGTGCCCAGGGTTGTAAAGTGAACCGCCTGGAAGGGGAACTTGGTGTTTGTCGCACGGGAAGATTTGCGGTGGTTGCAAGCTTTGGCCGGCACTTCGGGGAAGAGACGGTGTTGGTGGGTACCCATGGTTCAGGGACCATCTTCTTTGCTAACTGCAACCTGTCTTGTGTATTCTGCCAAAACTGTGACATTAGTGCCGGTGGCTTAGGGATCGAGGTTACCGGTGATGAACTGGCGGAAATGATGCTGGGGCTGCAGAAGCGGGGATGTCATAATATCAACTTGGTATCCCCCAGTCACGTTGAGTGCGTGGTATTGATGTCAAGGGTTGAAAAATAATTGGCTGAAAATGCCCATAAATAAAGGGTTTCCAGACACTGAACTTTTCTTTTGGCTGTTTAGCCTGAAGTGACAATGTCAGGAAACCCTTATTTTTATTGTTTGTGGGAACATGTCAACTGCTTTAAAAGTGATAGGGTTGAGTTGACAGATTAGATAACGGGCGTTTTTGATGGGGGTTGAGTTGATAGATTAGATGTGATGTTTTTTATAAAAATTATAATAAAAATAAAGGTTTCTGAAATTTAGGTAATAATCACCGACTGCAGGAACCTTTTTTTATTCCATTAGTAACAATCACTAAAATTATAATTTGGGATTTGAATACCAAAATTGAAAAATCACTTGACATTTTATTTTGGACGTGATATTCTTAATACAGTTAATGATGAAAAATAAACCAGAGGAGGTAGAACATGACTAACGCGACCTTTGAGTATATGGATCTTCTCAGGGGATACATGGGAATAGACTCCTATATCTCTGCTGCACTTCTTGTAGCTGAAACTAAGGAAGAGTGTCAGAGTAGAAATATGTCAGACAGTTCGGAAGAACGCATCTACGAGATGATGCTGACAGTAGCTGATAGACTTAATATAGGTAACCCGTTTAAAGATAAGTTGCAATTTGCAAGAGTATATAAGGCATACAGCGATTTCGAGGAAGATTTTGATTGGGAAACGATGATGGCAAAGACCGCTAGAGGATATGGATACTTGACCGTGTCAAATGCCCTTTATAAAGAATATAGCAACCACTTTAAGTTCGATGCTAATACGGTTCTCATTGCTGAAGGCGAGAAATTCATTCCTAATTTAAAAAAGCTTGTTGACGAACATCCTGGCCGCAACTTTACCATCACAACCGAAAACGCAATCAGCTTTCATGTTTTAAGTAGAATTTTTGCTGGATATGAGAACGTGGAGATATTGAATACCTCCATATATAAGTATGGTTTTACAAACAACCGTTACGACCTCATATTTTCTGTCCCGAACTTTGGTACTAGAAACCTTGCAGAAGATGAGAATTTCATGTGTAGAGATCAAGATGCTGTCGCACTCGAAAACCTGCTTCTTCATACAACCGTTGACGGCGAGCTTGTAATTACAATGCCTGCAAGAATCACATATGGTCAAGGAAAGGTTGGCGAGCTTAGAAGATTTGTTCAGCAAACTTATCGCATTAAAGAACTTGCTGAACTTCCGGAAGGAACTTTTGAAGGCACCGGTATCAAGACATACTTTATAAATATCATTAACTCTAAACCGGGTAATGATGACATAATAGTTCGTCGCTATAAAGCTGATAAGCGTAAAAATAAGCGTGACACAGCTTCAGAACTTATTATTGATGAAGAAACATTCGTTTTGTCTGATGAACTCGAAGAGCTTGGTGACTGGAACATAAACAAAATATTCTCACAGCAGGATGAAGAATGGCTGAAATTCCAAGAGTCTTCTGTACGAAGAACAGCTTTGGGCGATGTTGCGGAAATCTTCCGCGGAAAATCAGTAACGAAAAAAGACCCGACAGGAAACATTGGAGTTGTAAATATTTCTAATATCGGTGAGTACGACATCGACTATGACGGTCTCGATCATTTAGATGAGGAAGAGCGTAAGGTTATGAACTATCTGCTGAAAGAAGGTGACATACTAATTCCGGCAAGAGGCACTGCAATTAGAACAGCAATTTTCCATGAGCAGAGTTATCCTTGTATTGCCTCATCAAATGTCATTGTTATTCGCCCAGAGCCGAAGATGCTCAACAGCACTTACTTGAAGCTGTTCTTGGACAGTCCACTTGGTGAAAAGATGATAAACGGAGTTCAGCAAGGAATTACAATCATAAACATCAGCTATAAAGATCTTAAGTCGTTAGAAATCCCTCTTCCTCCTATTGAGGAACAACAGCAAAAAGCTGATGAATATATACGCGAGTTGACAATCTATAAAGATACCATCGCAGCAGCTAAAAAGCGCTGGAATGAGGTCTTAGATAAGCTAAGAGATTTTTAATTGGGAGGCGTAATAATGCTAGGAGCAATTATCGGGGACATCGTCGGTTCCCGTTTTGAATGGAATAATAACAGGAGCAAACAGTTTGAATTCCTGACTTATAAATGTAGCGTTACAGATGACTCTATCATGTCTTTGGCAATAGCGAAGGCTTTGTTAGAAAGCAAAGCAGATTACAGTGATTTGTCTGAGAATGCTGTAAAATATATGCAGGAAATCGGAAGGCATTATCCTGATTGTGGATATGGTGGACAATTCAGAAAGTGGATATTTTCGGATGATCCTAAGCCCTATGGTAGTTATGGAAATGGCGCTGCAATGCGTGTCAGCGCTTGTGGCTTCGTTGGCAACAGCCTAGAAGAAACTAAACAGCTATCGAAAGCAGTGACTATTGTAACTCATAATCACCCAGAAGGATTAAAAGGTGCAGAAGCTACAGCGGTTGCTATTTTTCTCGCACGTACTGGAAAAAGTCTACTTGAGATTCGTGACTACATAACGAAGAACTATTATTCGCTGGATTTTACACTTGATGGAATTCGAGACAACTATGAGTTTAACGAAAGCTGCCAAGATACAGTGCCTCAAGCATTGGAAGCTTTCTTTGAATCAAAGAATTTTGAAGATGCAATTCGAAATGCTATATCGATTGGGGGCGACAGTGATACACTTGCGGCTATTACAGGGGGTATCGCAGAAGCGTACTATGGTATACCGACAGAGATAAGGAAACATGCACTTACCTTCCTTGATGAGCGGTTGCTTAAGATATTGGTGGAGTTTGAAAACAAATATCCATCAAAGATGGAAAAACTCAATGCCGTCGGTAGTGTTGGCATTGAGAGGAGCAAAGAAACGTAAACGTAAAAAAGACCCCACCTGGCCTTCTGGGTGGGGGTTGTGTTATGCTTGTTAGTTTTTCTTCTGTGTACAGCAATAGTCGGGGATTTCGGGAGACCAGGGCATGAACCGTTCGAGGTCACTGGAAGTTGCGTTGGGCAGTTGCTCAAGCAGATATTTGATATACTCGTAAGGTTTCAACCCGTTTTCCTTAGCCGAT
>DUMW01000102.1 GCA_012839765.1 Bacillota bacterium | reverse complement strand
TTAGTCATTTAGAGGGTAAACACCTCAAGCCACTGGCGCAGTTTGTGGCAGCGAATATGTAGCTTGATGGGCCGGTGATCGGCGAATTCCAAAAAGGCCGAATGGCTGCCAGCACTGCGTCTGTCCTCCAGGGCCGAAATATTATACTGCCAAATCGACTCCCCTGCGATCAGAAAGTCCCGGCGGTAGGGATACTCCCGGTTCAGCCTCAAATCACCAATATGGGCATGGCCATAGAGGTGAAAAAGAACGTTGGAAGGTAGCGGACGCAGTCGCCCTAAAAGGTCACTGGGCCGCTGACCCCCGGGAAAGGCATAGTGGGAAACCAATATGGCCGGCTGAGCAAGCTGGGCCACTTCAGCAGCCAGTTTCCTGTATTCCCCCTCCCCGTAGGGGTAGGCCGCAACATCACCCATAATCTGTCCATGGGTGGTCCACCAGTGTAGGTCGGGGGCACTGTGGTCGGAAAGGAAATAGACCCGGCAGCCGAAAAACTCCAGGGAGAAATATAGATCATCGATGTGGGCTAGGGTACGCCATTGGGGATGGGCCACGGCCAGTTCATATAACGGCCAGCGGGGCTTCCCTACCCTCAATAGGTCCATCTCATGATTCCCCAGCAGGTAACAGACCGGCACCGGAAAGACTTCCAAAAGCTCCATCACCTTGTTGGCCACCGAGAGCAAATCGGTCAGGTTATCGCCACAAAGCACGTCCCCCAGCATCCAAATGCCCGCTAGGGGTAAGTTCAAAGCCAGGATATCCTCCACCGCGTTGCTCAGGCACCGAATCGCCTCTTGGGGATCGCTAAGCTGCAGATCGGAATTCACCCAAATATAACCGTGCTGTTGTTCTTTAGGTCTTTGCGTCATCATGAATACTCAGTTTCCGTTAAGAATGATCACATTTATCGTTCCAAGGTCTTTTGTAGGATACGAATCAGGGGGATCCCCAGACCTAACACCACCACCGCCTCACTGATCGCGATACTGATTACCATCAGCCAGTAGGGCACCTTGAAGATAAAATACAAGTAGGCACTGATCAAGAAGGCATTCAACAGGATGGGCGCCGCGTAGGCAACCCAGGTAAACCTATAGCGATAGGTTACATACGCGGCCAGTAAGGTGACCAAGGACCCGCCGAAAATATCCCAGGGACCTAAACCACCAAGGATGTTGGCCAACATCACCCCAAGAAAAAGTCCCCAGACCGCTTCTCCATAGAGCATGGGCAGCAACACCAAAGCTTCCGCCACCCGGAACTGGATCATCCCAAAGCTAAGGGGTTGGGGCAAGATCGCCACCAAAACCACATAGATGGCTGCGATCAGGGCCCCGCGCAGGATTCTGGTCAATGCCTCTCCCCGCATTCAAATTACCTCACATCTTAACCTTCGCGAAACAGCAGCTGGATCTGTACGAGGGTAGCCAGCCCTCCCAGGCCTAAGGGAAGATAATAGGACAATAACCGCCACGTGGCCACAAAAGCCCCCAAATTGGTACCGGAAAGCAAAGGAGCAAACAAAGAGGCCAGCAGAAGCTCTGTTCCCCCAGAACCACCGGGGGTAGGGATCAGAGGCGCCACACAGGAGTGGATCAACTGCAGACCTAAACAGGTTTGCCAGGGCGTATTCGCCCCCGTCGCCCGTAAGAGCATAGGTGCCACCATAAAGATCGCTAACCACATCCCGAGGGTGGTCACAAAGGCTGGCAGAAGGCAACCCGGGCGTAACAGCTGGCCCTGGGTCAAGGCTTCCCCCACCTGCAACACAAAGGTACCGAACTTATCCAGGGCGCTGGAAAGAGAACGAAGAACTGGCCTTTTGTGCTCTTCCAAGCCCTTACCTAGCCGCCGAAAAAGCTCCCCAGCCACCTTAGTTCTAAAGGTAATGAAAACCACCGTGACCGAAAACACCAGGGCTACCCCTATCGCCAGCCACGACCAGGGGTAAACCGTAACCTTCAGCTCCGGGGGTAAGAGCAAGATAAGGGGACTTACAAAGACTACAAAAAAGAACCAGGTGTAGGCCCCTTCCAGGAAGGCAATGGACGAAGCCTCGGCCACCGAAAGACCGTACCGGGAAAGCAAATAAACCTGGGCAGGGATCCCCCCGGCGGTAAAGGGTGTGACCGTACTGAGAAAGGTATTCACCAGAATAATCCGCACCATATGCGGGAAAGACACCCTGCGACCCAACTGACGGACCAGAAGGGCCACCCGGCACGCCCTCATCAATAGATACAGGAAAACAAAACCGCAGGCCACAAGTACGAAACGTAGGTCCCAGCGTCCCAATTCGGCCCTTAGTAAAGGGAGGCTGATCTCACCGGCAAAGCGTTTGAAAACCATTAATACTCCTGCAAAGGTCAGCAACAGAATGAGCCCCAGACGCACGTAAAGCTTCCGGTTTTGAAAGTGCTTACGCAGCACATCCGGTGAGGCACCCTCTTCTTTGGACATCGTTGGCCCTCCCTTTCGCCTTCTTTGGCCCCGACCCCGCCTACCAAGAACCCCCAAAGGAAAGAAGATTCACTTTGTCGAATTGTTTCATCCACAACCAAGGATTCACCCTATGGGAGGAATCAACCATTGAAGCAAAGTATTGTGTATTTAGCCTTAATCCTGTTTTCTCTCTCCGCCTGTCTACTTCCGCCAACGGGAATAATCCCCGGTGAGGAACTGCCTCCAGTCCTGGACGAAGACCCGCTCCCACCCCTCACCCTCATCGCCGACGGATTCGATTATCCCGTGGGGGGCGGAACCGCCACAGGTTTCGGGATTACAGGGTACGGCTTCTTGGATTGGAGCAATTACAGTCAAACCTGGCATCCGGGTGAAGACTGGAATTACCTTTGGGGAAGCAGCCAAGGAAAGGCGGTATTGAGCATCGCCCACGGCGTGGTTACCGAATCGGTCTGGAACACTGCCCAGGGCAATATTATCCAAATCGAGCACACCTTACCCGATGGTCGCAAGGTTTGGTCCCAATACGCCCACCTGGCCGAACGGTGGGTGAAAGAAGGGGACCTGGTCTACCGAGGTCAGCAGATTGGTACCATCGGGGGTGGACCCGACAACAAGTTCGTTCCCCACCTGCACTTTGAACTACGTAAGGTGAAGCTACCTAGTAATGCTTGGCCCCGCTGGAATGGGGTAGCCTATACCAAGACCGAAGTGCTAAAATACTGGCTTGATCCTTCGGCCTTCATTGAGGCCCACCGGACATTGCCGTAGCCTGGAAAAAAGCAGGGAAGCGATCAATGTGCTTCCCTGCCCAGACGGGATTTTCAGTTAAACCTCATCGTTGTCTTCGTCGTCATCCAAGTCGAAATCTACGTCGAAGTCCTCATCATCGTCCTCGTCCTCATAGCAGTCGCAGCAGACTGAAGCGCCGCAGGTGGGACAAACGATATCTTCGAACTCATCCAACAGGGACTCGTCGACATAAACGTCCTCGTGGCACTCGGGGCACTCCACCATCACCACGCCCTCGTCCTCATCTTCGTCCCCTTCGTAGACACTGTCTTCCAAATCCAAAAGATCGTCATCTAAGGCGTCAAGATAATCCTCGATCTCATCCTGCCAATCGTAGATGTCCTCCAGTTCCCTGGTCAGCTCATCCAACACGTCAAGCAAGCTGTTCCACACTTCTTTGGCCTTGGCATCGCTGCCGAGAAAATCTGAACCCTGCAACAATCCCCGTACGTACGCCAACTTTTCTCTCGCAGTCAATCCTTACCCCTCCTCTTGCCTATCACTCTAAGATTATGCCCCATCCCTAGGGGTTCTACACACGATCAAGCTCTGGAGATGTATTCGCCTGTCCGTGTATCCACTTTCACAATTTCTCCCTCATCGATAAAGAGGGGAACCTGAACCACCAAGCCCGTTTCCAACTCCGCAGGTTTGCTGCCACCCGTGGCCGTATCGCCCTTGAAGCCGGGCTCGGTCCGCACCACTTTCAGTTCCACGGCGGTGGGTAGGATCACTCCGATGGGCGCCCCTTGATAAAACTGGACAAGGATCTCCATGTTTTCCTTGAGGTACTTGGCAGCGTCCCCTAATACCGCCGCACTCAGCTCCAACTGCTCGTAGGTCTCCGTATTCATGAAGACATAGGTGTTCCCACTCTGATAAAGATACTGCATCTCCGAGGTTTCAATGTGGGCCTGCTCCACTTTTTCCCCGGCCCGGAAAGTCCGCTCCACCACAGCACCGGTCTTCACGTTCTTAAGCTTAGTACGTACAAAGGCGGCCCCTTTGCCGGGTTTCACATGTAAGAATTCCACTACACTGTAGATGTCGCCTTCCACCACAATGGTCAACCCAGTACGCAGATCATTGACAGATATCACACCACTCACTCCTTAAAAACAGGTTAACTCTTTAGTAGTCTTGGTCAGGATACGGCAGCCATCCTCGGTCACCACCACCAAATCCTCGATCCTGACGCCGCCAAACCCGGGTAAGTAGATGCCCGGTTCCACCGTCACCACCATCCCCGGCTCCAGTATCGTCTGCACCCCCGGTCCCAATCCCGGGGATTCATGGATCAACAACCCCACACCGTGACCTAAGCCATGGCCGAAATGTTGACCATATCCCGCCGCGGTGATGATGTCCCGGGCCACCTTATCCACCTCATGACCGGTGACACCAGGGGCGATGGCTGCCAGGGCCGCCAGTTGAGCTTCCAAGACGATTCCATAGAGCTCTTTGGCTTTGTCAGACGCTGGTCCCTTAACCAAGGTGCGGGTCATGTCGGAACAATAATAATCTAATTGGGCTCCAAAGTCCATCACGAGCAGATCACCGGGCTCGGGTCTTCTTTGGGAGGGTTGGGCATGGGGTTTAGCGGCATTGGGCCCACTGGCCACAATGGTATCAAAGGCCAAACCTTCGGCCCCGTTTTCTCGCATGAACTTCTCCAAGGCCCAAGCGAGCTCCAACTCCGTATGATCCAAACCATATTCCTCCAACACATATTGCAGGGCACGGTCGCCAAGGTCTGCCGCCTTGGCAATCCGCTCAACCTCCGCAGGAGATTTCACCATCCGCATCCTGGTCAGGTCATCGTCCATGGGGACGAACTCTAGATTCGGTAGGTTTTCCTTCCACCGTTGGTATAGAGCTACATTCACATACTTGTCCTCGAAGCCCACTTTCTTCAAGGCAAGTTGTTTCAACTGCTCAATAGCCAGACCATCGGCCACCCCGCCGGTGATGACCTCGAATTCCGGTGCCTGTTGCCGGGCCTGTTCCTCATAGCGGAAATCCACGCACAGGCACGCCCGGTCCGCGGTGATCACCAAGGCCCCGGCGGTCCCCACAAAACCGGAAAAATAGTACCGGTTCTCGGGACGGACCACCACTAGTCCCTCCAGTTCCCGTTCTTTCAAGTGTTCCCGCAGTCTTGCCAATCGCATCAAGCGTTCTTCGGACATGTGCTCGCCTCCAAGTATTTCACGATCCCCGCCAAACCCAAAAGGTAACTGTCGGGTCCAAAACCGGCAATCTGCCCGATACAGACCGGCGCAATGACGCTGTGGTGCCGAAACTCCTCCCGGGCACTGATGTTAGACAGATGCACCTCCACTGTGGGAATTCTCACCGCGGCCACCGCATCCCTAATCGCAATACTGTAGTGGGTATAGGCCCCGGGATTAATGACGATCCCATGGTATTTGCCCAACGCGCTGTGGATCTCATCGATGATCCTGCCTTCATGGTTAGATTGAAAAACATCAAGATGCACAGCAAGCCTTGCCGCTTCTTGGGACAGTCGCTTGTTAATCTCCCCCAGGGGAATAGTGCCATAGACGTCACGTTCCCTAATCCCCAACAGGTTCAGGTTAGGTCCGTGAATGACCAGGATCCGCCATCTTGTCATAGGGCAGCCATCCCTGCTAGGACCTGCCGGGCCTGATCTATCTCCACCTGGTCCGTCAATTTCGCCTTGCCAAGTCCCTCCAAGACCACAAAACGGACCCGACCGTCCCGTACCTTTTTGTCTTGGGCAAAGGCTTCCACAAGCCTGTCCACAGACACTCCCCGCAAAGACAGGTTGTAGCCCATGCGACCCAAAAGCTCCTCCACCCGGGCCACCTCCCTATCGGCCAAAAGGCCCAAATCCCGAGACAGCCGCGCGGCGGCCACCATCCCCACCGCTAAGGCCTCCCCATGGCGATAGACCCGATACTCTGTCACCGCCTCCAAGGCATGGCCAAAGGTATGACCAAAGTTTAGTATCGCCCGCAGGCCGTGTTCTGTTTCATCCTCAGCCACAATGGCGGCTTTAATCTGAGTAGAGCGCAGCACCGCACGGGTTAATACATCCCGGTGCACATCCAAAAGACCCGCAAGATTGGCTTCGATGTACTGCAAGAACTCCTCATCATAGATGAGTCCGTACTTCACCACCTCCGCCAATCCCGACAACACCTCCCGGTGGGGCAGGGTCTCCAGGACCGAAACGTCAGCCACCACCAACCGGGGCTGGTAAAAGGCACCAATCATGTTCTTTCCCCGGGGATGGTTCACCGCCACTTTGCCGCCCACGCTGGAGTCTACCTGGGACAAGATGGTGGTGGGCACCTGGATGAAGGGAACTCCCCGCATGTAGGTAGCACTGAAGAAACCCACGATATCCCCCACCACGCCGCCGCCTAGGGCCACCACAAAGGAGTTGCGATCCAGCCCCACCTCAATGGCGTGATCGTACAGAAACTGGATAGTCTCCAGGTTCTTGTACTCCTCCCCATCGGGAATCTCCACGGAGCTTACCTCGAAACCTGCGGCCACCAGCCCTTCCCGGGTGACCCACCCGTAGTAAGCATCCACAATGGGATTGGAGACAATAAGGCACCGGTGCCCCAAATTCAGATCCTGGCAATACCGTCCCGTATCTCCGATGATATCACTACCAATCCGAATGTCGTAGCTCCGTTCCCCTAGGGCCACCGTCACCTGTTCCTGCATCCAGTTCCCTCCCCCCGGACAACCCCATAAGATAGTCGATGATCTCTGAACAAATCTCCTCTAGCCCACGCTGGGTAGTATCAATATGTACATGGGCCTGGGCATAGTAATCCTTACGCCGTTCCAAAAGCTCCCCGAGCCTTACCGCCGGATCCACCCCCTGCAAAAGGGGCCGGGTCTGATCCCTGTGGAGCCGCCGAACCAGATCCGCCACCTCAGCCCGCAGCCAAACCACCAAGGCCCGCTGCTTCAACAGGGAGATATTGTCCCTGTAGGCCACCGCGCCGCCCCCCAACGCGATCACCGCATCTTCTTCCTTTAAGGCGGAAATCACTGCGGCCCGCTCCAGTTCCCGAAAGGCCTCTTCACCGCGGGTTTGAAAGATCTCACTGATTTTTTGGCCTGCGCGTTCCTCCACCAAGGCGTCGGTATCAATAAAGGACCACCCCAGAAGCTCCGCAAGCCTCCGGCCAACGGTGGTCTTGCCCACACCCATCATTCCCACCAAGGCAATTCTACTATACGGTATCCTCATCGGGCCTGCAACGCCTTTTGATAATTTTCGTAATTGGTCCGGATCTCTTCCAGACTGTCCCCGCCGAACTTCTCCAAAAAGGCCTGAGCTAGCTCAAAGGCCACCACTGCTTCACCCACCACGCTCGCCGCGGGCACCGCGCAAACATCTGAACGTTCAATCCCCGCCGCTACCGGCTCTTTGGTCACCATATCAACTGACCAAAGGGGCTTGTACAATGTGGGAATCGGCTTCATAGCCGCCCGCAGCACGATGGGCTCACCATTGCTCATCCCGCCTTCGATCCCCCCGGCCCGGTTAGTCCGACGCTGGTACTGACCCTCGACGTAATAGAGCTCATCATGGGCCTGGGAGCCAAACTTCGCGGCCAGGGCAAAGCCCTCCCCCACTTCCACTCCTTTGATCCCTTGGATACTCATCAACGCCCGGGCCAAACGAGCATCCAGCTTCCGATCCCAGTGGACGTAGGAACCCAGCCCCACGGGCACGTTACAGGCCACCACTTCAAAGACGCCCCCCAGGGAGTCGCCCCTTTCCTTGGCGTCATTGACCAGACGCACCAACTCTTCTTCTTTGTCCCCGAGGATCCGGAAAGGTGATGCGGCCACCTTCTGGGCCGCCGCTGACAGATCGCCCAAATCTTGAGGGGGAATCTGGATAGGTCCGAGGGCCACAACGTAAGCGAGGATCTCGATCTGGAAGCTTCGGAGCAAAGCTTTAGCCACAGCACCCGCCGCCACCCGTGCGGCAGTCTCCCGGGCGCTGGCTCGCTCCAGTACGTTCCGCACATCCCCGTGCCCATATTTTAACGCCCCGGCCAGATCCGCATGTCCCGGTCGGGGCCGCGTGATGGGCGTAGAAGGGGTAACATCCTCGGGGGACATCTCCTGGGCCCAATTGGGCCAATCGCGGTTTTCGATGAGAAGGGCAATGGGACTCCCCAGGGTCTTGCCGTGGCGAACACCGGAAAGGATCTGCACCTGATCCTTCTCAATCCGCATGCGGCCCCCCCGGCCATAGCCCTGCTGCCGCGTGGCCAATTCCCGATCAATCTCTTCCTTGGTCAGGTTCACTCCAGCGGGAAACCCTTCGATAATAGTCACTAGGGCCCTGCCGTGGGATTCCCCCGCGGTTAGGTATCGCATCGTAAACCCCCTATTCATTAGAAAACCGGGTCCGGTAGGCCCGTAGGGAAATCAAGCCTTTCTTATACATTTTCGTCAGGGTCCATCTCTCCAGACGACGCATCAACTTGGTAAACTTCAGCTCCTGTTTACCCACGGGATTAATCAAGATGGTGTACATCCCCAACCGGTTCCCGCCGAGGATATCGGTGAATACCTGATCACCGATCACCGCGGTCCTGCTGGGTTCCACCTCCATGATCCTCACCGCCCGTAAAAAAGAACGCTTCGTTGGTTTTCCCGCCTTGGCGATAGCTGGAACATTCAGTTCCTTGGAGACCGTCTCCACCTGTTTTTCTACCCCATTGGAAACGATACAAACCTTCAAGTCCGAGTCCAGGGCCCTGTGCACCCACTCTTTCATGGCCTCGGAAACCTGGTCACTTCGCCATTCCACGATGGTATTGTCCACATCCAGAATCAACCCATCAATCCCTTGTTTTTTCAATTCCCGGGGATCAATCTCCAGGACAGAGACATAGCAACTTTTTGGACATAATAACGAAAACAAAGGGTTTCCTCCTCACCTGGCGGTCCTCCTTATTTTACCATGCACAGCCCTGCCTTTCAACAGACTCGGCCGCTACCCAAAGACCGCCCCTTTCTTCTTGAGAGCTTGTCCCGTGTCACCTTGAACAAAATCCAAGGGAGTCCAGACTCCCCGAAAGAATAAATCAGGATCCAGCTTGCGATGAGTCCCCTCACACTTTCTCTTCTCCAGTTTCCCAGAGCTTATTCTCCGGATTTACACTCCCCCGCCCATCCTAAACAAAACCAGGTTATTAGTCAACCGACATGGCGTCCTGCAGCTTGTTAATCGCCTTCTTTTCGATGCGGGAAACGTAGGAGCGGGAGATACCCAGCCGCTTGGAGATCTCGCGCTGGGTCTTGCGAGGACCCCCATCCAGACCATAGCGCAAAGCCAATACTTCCCGTTCCCGTTTACCTAGCCGATCCATCTTCTCCAGCAGCCGTTCCTGTTCAATCTTCAGCTCCACCTTCTCCCCCACATCTTCGTCGGAGCTGAGGATATCCATCAAGGTGATCTCGTTGCCTTCTTTATCGGAACCGATGGGATCCTGCAGCATCACTTCCCCTTTCAGTTTCTTCGTGGCGCGCAGATGCATCAGGATCTCGTTTTCTATACAACGGGCCGCATAGGTAGCCAACCGGGTATTCCGGTCCGGCCGGAAGGTATTGATGGCCTTAATTAAGCCGATGGTGCCGATGGAAATAAGATCATCCACTTCGTTATATGTGTTCTCGAATTTCTTCACGATATGGGCCACTAACCTGAGATTGTGTTCGATAAGGATGTTGCGCGCCCGTTCGTCGCCCTCTTGCATTTTTCGAAGAAGCTTCGCTTCTTCCGCCGGTGGCAGGGGCTTGGGAAACACTCCGCTGTTCGTCACATAGGCGGCAAGACACGCAAGACTCTCCACGAGGGATCCCAAAAGGGAGCTGAACCATTCACGCATCGCCATTTCATGCCACCTCCGCAGGAAGACTCCGGGGCACAAACTCTCTACATCGTATGTCTGAAGGGTGGCAAATGTGTATGTCCTCCCTGCTTTTGGGAAAGGGAAAGGCTTTAGGGCAAGGCGCGGATAACCGTACCTACGGGGGCCGGCGGCATTTCCAGGTAGATCAGGTCGTTAGGATGGGCCACGCCCTCCCGCCGGGGATCGGCGCACTGGAATCTTGCCTTCAGGGACACGGCACCCTGCCGGGGCAAAAGAATCTCCAGTGGGGTATCGGGTTCTAGGGTGTTGCGGACTTCCACCTCGGCCATCTGCTGTCCTTCATCGTAGCCCACCACCACACCCACGAACCGGTATTCGGTCTCGCTGTCTGTGTGGGGGGTAACCGCAGCATCGGAGGGAAGACCGAAATAGAAGCCTGTGGAATAGGGCCGATGGCTGATTTTATCCAGTTCTTCCTTGAGTTCTTCCAGGATCCCGTTGTACAGGTCAGGATCTGTCAAATAGGCATCGATGGCCCGGCGATAGGCATTGGTGACCGTAGCCACATAGTGCACACTTTTCATGCGCCCCTCAATCTTGAAACTTTTTACGCCGGCGTCCACCAGTGCCGGAATGTGCTCGATCATGCACAGGTCTTTGGAACTGAAAATATAGGTGCCTTGGGCATCCTCCTCCAGCGGGAAATACTCCCCCGGTCGCTTTTCCTCCTGCACCGTATAGCGATAGCGGCAGGGATGGGCACAATCCCCCTGGTTGGCGCTGCGTCCGGTGAAATATGCGCTGAGCAGGCAGCGACCCGAATAGGCGATACACATCGCGCCGTGGACAAAGCACTCCACTTCCAGACTGGTCCGTTGGGCCAGTTCCTTAATCTCCACCAACGACATTTCCCGGGCGGCGATGATCCGCTGGATCCCCTGGGCTTCCCAGAACTTAGCGGCAAGCCAATTGGTGGTATTCGCCTGGGTACTAAGGTGCAAGGGCAGTTCCGGTACTGTTTCTTTGGCTAAAGCCACCACCCCGGGGTCGCTAACGATCACCCCATCTACCCCCAAGTGGGCTAGGCGTCGTAGATGCTCCCGGAGGGCACCTAGTTGGGCATTCTTGGCGTAGATGTTCACCGTCACGTAAACCCTTCGCCCCATTCGGTGGGCATAGGCCAACAGTTCCGCCAATTCCCCATAGGACAGGTTTCCGGCCCCGGCCCGCAGACTAAAGGCCTTTCCTCCTACGTAAACAGCATCGGCCCCATAAAGCAGGGCCGTCTTCGCCTTAACCAGGTTACCGCCACAGGCTAACAGTTCAATCTGTGTCAACTTCACTTACTCCTTTACTGATACATCCGCCGGGCATCGACATGCTCCGCAAAGGTCCTGCTGAAATGATGGCGCCCGTCCCCCCGGGCCACGAAGAAGAGGTAATCTACGTCGGCGGGATTCAATACCGCCTCGATGGATCGTATACCCGGATTGCCAATGGGACCCGGTGGCAACCCGTCATTTCGATAGGTGTTATAGGGCGATTCGATCTGTAGGTGACTGTATAATAGACGGCTGACGGGACGCTCCAAAATGTACTGGATGGTGGGGTCAGCCTGCAACCGCATGCCCTGTTCTAACCGATTGTGGTATACCGCGGCCACCAGGGCCCGCTCATCGTGGTAAATAATCTCCTTCTCCACAATGGAGGCCAGGGTCAAAATCTCGTGGAGGCTGTACTTGGATTCCGCCTGTTCCACCACCGGCACCACGGTCTTAATGAACTGATCCACCATCCGTTTGATGATGGTCTCCTCCGAAGAATCGGTGAAAAGATAGGTATCGGGATACAAATAGCCCTCCAGGGAAGGGATGGGTTTTTCCAGGGGGAAGTTGTCACCGTAAATCAAGCTACTGTCCATGGCCAGTTCGATAAACCGCTCCCGGTCCACCAGCCCCCTGTTTTCCAGAATAGTAGCGATCTCTCGAATATTGGCCCCTTCCGGAATCGTCACCCGGTAAGTAATCACCTCGCCGGCCCGCAGCCGCCGGATGATCTCCAGCAGGTTCATTCCGGGACTTAAGCTGTAATTGCCCGCCATCAGGGAACCGTCCACCCCCAGGGCCCGGCTGATCAGGGCGAAAACCTCACCACTGCGGATGATTTGCTGTTCCTCCAGCATCCGGCCGATCTCTCGGGTCGTCATCCCCGCGGGGATGGTTACCACTGTCTCCACCGCCGTCTGGGCATCGGTCATCGGTAGGGTGTAATAGCCGAACCGGAAACCGATGACCATCACAAATAACACAACACCCCAAGCGATGATCCCTATGAGGAACTGCAATAGATGGATAAGTCGCGTCCTTAGACTAGACAATGCCTCCACAGAAGGCGCTGATCCGAGGGACGTCTTTCGGGATCGCACCCTTCCGTCTCCTCCCTCCTCCGCAAACTCCCCAACTACCTTTCTTAAACAGTCCATCGATGGTGTAGAGCATACAGAAAGGAAGACCCATCGGCAACTGGGCAGATGGGTCCCGGGTTTGGTTCTAGAACACTATCTCCACGTCTTCCAGCTTCTCCAATTCGGCCACGACCCGTTCAAACTCATCGTCGTCCTCAATGGAAACTAACACTTCCGTACCCTCTTCGTCCTGTTCAAACCGCAGGATGATTGCTCCCTCTTCTGCATCGTCCTTGGGGACCAACACCGCATAGTTGTTACCGTCCACCGTCAACACATCAAACAGAGAAAACACAAACTCTTGGCCGTTCTCGTCCTCCAGGATGATCTCGTCATCATTCACTACTTTCACGCCCCTTTTTCCGGTAATCCAAGTAATTTTGCAACATAACGGCGGCGGCCAATTGATCGATCACCTCCCGGCGCTTCTTGCGCCGGACGTTACCCTCAATCAGCACCCGTTCCGCTATCACGGTGGTGAACCTTTCGTCGAAGAACGACACCTTCACCTGGGAACACTGCTCTGCCAGGCGCTCCGCAAATCCCCGGGCTAGGGCCGCCTCGGGGCCCTCTTCCCCCGTAGTCCGCACCGGCAGTCCCACCACAATCTCTCCTACGTCATATTCTTCGACCAATGCGCAGATTCTATGTATGTCCTCGGCCAGGCCCCGGCGGGGGATCACAGTGTGGGCCGTAGCTGTCAACAACATAGGATCACTGAGGGCCACTCCGATCCGCTTTTGGCCCAAATCCAGTCCCATAATCCGCAAACCCATTTCTCCTCTAAATAATCTTCAAAGCAAACTCCGGACATGCGGCTCCACAATACCCACAAAGAAGACATTTTTGGTGCTCTATCCGAAGCCCTTCGGCACCAAGACTCAAGGCTCCCGCGGGGCAACGCTCGACGCAAAGGCCACAGCGTTGACACCAGGACTCCACATGAAGGGTCTTGTGTCGTACCAAACCCTGCAGGGTGGCATCATCTACCGCCTCCCCGGAAAACAGGGCCAGGTTCACCTCCACCTCCCCAATGGAGCTCATCCCCACCGCCACCGCATGGGTATGGGGAAAAGCCAAGGCATAGGCAAAGGCACTGCGCACATCCCCGATCAAATGTCCGCCGCCCAGGGCCTTCATTAGATAGACACCCTTGCCCAGGGCATGGGCCTTGGCAATGGCCCTTTCCATGGCCTCTCGTCCCCCGATAATCCCCAAACCCGCCTTGTTCAGCAGAGGGCTCACCACCTCTATCTCCGGATAATCGCAGATGGCCTCTACACAGGCCACATGGTGGGTAGAAACCCCGATAGCCCGGATAATCCCCCGGCCTTTGGCCTCCACCAGGTAATCCAAGGCGGGTCGATGACCTTTGAGGGTAAGGGCCGATTCCTGCTCATGGAGCATGAAAATGTCGATTACGTCCCGGTCCAATTCCCGGCGGGCCTCTTCCACCGCCTGCCGCATGCCCCCATAGGTATAATCATAGGAACGGCTAGCGATGATCACGTCGTCCCGGCCCGCCACCGCCTTCCGAATATAGGGGTAACACTGATAAAGCTGCGCCGTATCCACAAAGTTTATACCCCGGTCCAGGGCATGCCGGATCACCCGGGCCCCTTCATCCACAGGCAAATTCCGTTGTAAAGGGCCTACAGCCAACGCTCCGAAACAGAGTCGACTGACCCAAAGACCAGTTCTTCCCAGTTGAACCTTTTCCACCATCGCCGACAAACCGTTACCCAGCCCCTATTTGCTCTTCTTGGCCAGATCCTTCAGGTAATGTTCCACCAGCTCCTCCAAAAGTTCATCCCGCTCCACCGTCCGGATCAGACTCCGGGCCTTTCCATGGCTGGTAATGAACGCAGGGTCCCCGGAGAGCAGATAACCCACCAGCTGACTAACCGGATTGTATCCCTTCTCCTTAAGGGCTTCGAAGACACTGGCAAGGACGGAAGCCGCCCTGCTTTTCTCCTTGTCCATCCGAAACATCACGGTTTTATCGTCTCTATATTCCGTCATCCTCTCGGCACGACCCCGCCGGCTGTGCCTTTCCCTCCCCCTTACCTGTGATTTGTCAACTGTTCTCGCAAAATCTGCTTACCAACGGCAAGGGCATCGGCCAGTTTACCCGGATCCTTGCCACCGGCCTGGGCCATATCGGGACGTCCACCACCACCGCCGCCGGCCACCTTGGCCGTTTCCTTTATCACAGCACCGGCATTCACTCCCAGTTTGACTACATCTTTAGACGCCTTGGCTAAGAACAAGACCTTGTCCTCCGCCCGGGACCCCAAGAGGATCACACCGGAACCAAGCCTGGCCAACAGCTCATCACCCATCTGACGCAAAACCTTAGCATCGGCACTCTGTACCTCGGTCACCAGGACCGCCACTCCCTCAACCTGCTCAGCAGCATCCAAGAGCCTCTCCACTTGCCCCCGGGCCAGCTCCGCCTCCAGCTTCTCGATGGTCTTCTCCTTCTGGCCCAAGTCCGCAAGGAGCTTCTCCACCCGGTCCTCCAGATCCGCCACACCTACATTCAGCTTATCCCCGAGGGCACCCAGGATGGCACCCTGCTTCTGGGTCAGTTCTAAAGCGCCGAGCCCGGTTACCGCCTCGATCCGCCGGATCCCTGCGGCAATGGCCCCTTCGCTCAGGATCCTAAACAGACCAATTTCTCCGGTATGCCGCACGTGGGTACCACCACAAAGCTCCTTGCTGTAGTCTCCCACCTTGACCACCCGGACCACATTGCCATATTTCTCATCGAACAAATGAACCGCGCCTTGGGCCAAGGCCGCTTCAATCTCCATCTCTTCGGTAAGCACCGGCAGATTGGCTAGGATCTGCTCGTTAACCAACCGCTCCACCCGCGCAAGCTCCTCCTGGGACAGGGCCTTAAGGTGGGTAAAGTCAAAGCGCAGACCTGTGGCCGTAACCTGGGATCCTGACTGGTTCACATGTTCACCCAAAACATCCTTCAGGGCCCGGTGCAACAGGTGGGTAGCCGTGTGGTTTCTGGCGGTGGCCCGCCTTCTTTCCTCATCAATCTGGGCCTGGACCACCTCACCCACCCGGAAGGTCCCCTGAATAATCTCCACCTCGTGGACAATTAGGCCTTCCCGGGGACGGAAAACATCCAGGACCCGGGCCTGTCCCTGTTCTGAGGTGATTGATCCACAATCGGCTACCTGGCCGCCGCCCTCCGCGTAGAAGGGAGTTTGGTCCAGAACCAACTCCACCACACCCTCGGCCGGGGAAGCCTGCTCTAATGTGTGCCCGTCCTTGACCAGGGCCACGATCTTGGCTTCCTGTCTGGTGGCTTCATAACCCTGGAAGACCGACGATACTTCCCTCAGTTCCTCGTAGGTATCCTGTTCGTCCCCCAGGTAGCCTTTCGCTTTGTGCTGGGCCGCACGGGCCCGCTGCCGCTGCTTTTCCATTTCCTCCCGGAAGCCGGCCACGTCCACTTCTAGACCCGATTCCTTCGCGATCTCCGCGGTCAACTCCACCGGAAAACCGTAAGTATCATAGAGCCGGAAGACTTCGGCACCGGAGATCTGCTGCCGTTGTTCGGCCTTGGCCTTAGCGATCAACTCCTCCAAAAGACTACTCCCCTGGGCCAAGGCTGCGGAGAAACGTTCCTCCTCCTGATGGAGGACCTCCTGGATGTACTCCAACCGTCCCTCCAGTTCCGGATAACCCGGCAGCATCAGTTGGACCACCTTGGCCGCCAATTGGGCGGTGAAAGGTTCCCTAATACCCAACAAACGACCATGGCGCACCGCGCGGCGCAACAGGCGCCGGAAAACGTAACCCCTGCCTTCGTTACTGGGGATCACCCCGTCGTGGGCCAAGAACACCGCACCTCGCATATGATCGGCGATGACCCGGAGGGACACATCCTTCTGGGGATCCTCTTTGTATCGACAACCGGCCAGGGCCGCTGCCGCGTCAATAAGGGTACGGACCAAGTCCGTTTCGAAAATGTTCTCCACATCCTGCAAGATCACCGCGATCCGCTCCAGCCCCATCCCGGTATCGATGCCCGTCTGCTTCAACCGGGTGAGATTCCCTTCCTCATCCTGGTGATACTGAATGAAAACCAAGTTCCAAAACTCCAAGAACCGCTCACAGTCACAACCGGGTTTACAGTCACTGCCACAGGCGTACTTCTCCCCGCGGTCGTAGTGGATCTCCGAACAAGGACCACAAGGCCCCACGCCGATCTCCCAGAAGTTGTCCTCCCGGCCTAACCGGACGATCCGCTCCTGGGGGACACCGATTTTTTCGTTCCAGATCTGAAAAGCCTCATCATCATCCTGGTAGATCGTAACCCAGAGGCGATCCACCGGCAGCTTGAGATGTTCTGTCACGTACTCCCAGGCAAACTCGATGGCTTCCTGTTTAAAATAATCCCCAAAGGAGAAGTTCCCCAACATCTCAAAGAAAGTGCCATGTCGGGCAGTAATCCCCACATTATCGATATCCGCGGTGCGCAAACACCGCTGACAAGTGGTGACCCGCCGGTATTGGGGAGTATCCAAGCCGAGGAAATATGGTTTGAAGGGGACCATTCCCGCACCGGTAAGCAACAGTGTCGGGTCATTGTGGGGCACCAACGAAGCACTGGGTAAACGTTTGTGTCCTTTGCTCTCAAAATAACTTAAGAACTGCTCCCGCAGTTCGTTACCGGTCCAACTTGCCATTGGTCTTCCTCCTAAAACCCACCTATGACGCACATTTTAAGGGTTCTAACTCATTCCGATCATACCAGATAATACTGCAATTGACAACAAGCGGTCTAGGGCTCCCAAAGGCAGAGGTGGCGCCAGAAATGACCTGCGAGGATCTTGATGATGGCCGTCACCGGGACTGCCAGAAGCATCCCCAAGATCCCTCCCAGGCTGGCCCCGGCAAGGACCACGAAGATCACTACGACTGGATGTAAACCCACCCGTTCACTGAGGATCCGCGGCCCCAACACCGTTGATTCCACCTGATTGGCTACCACAAAAACCACCAGGACCCACATCGCCTTGGTGGGAGAATCGGCCAAGGCGAAGACCAGGGCCGGGATCGCCCCTAGGACGGGACCAAAATAGGGGATGAGGTCGAAGACACCGGCCACCAGACCAATCAACACAGCAAACCTCACACCGGTAATTAGAAGCCCGATGGTGATTAACAGCCCCACCAGCAGAGAAACCAACAGCTGCCCCCGGATGAAACCAGCCAAGACCTGGTTGGTCTCCTGGAGGATCCCCAGGATCCGCTCCCGGTACCGGGCCGGAAGTAAGGCTCTAAATCTATCGGCGAAGTAGGTCCAATCTCGGAGAAGATAATAGGCAATAATCGGTGAGATTGCAAGGCTGGCCGCCTTGGAAAGCAACCCAAAGAGGGTTTCCATCGCCCGGCGGACCAACCGGGCTGCCAACTCCTGGATCCGATCTAAGGACTGGGCGATGATGATCTGCAGAAAATCCGGGACGCGGATGCGGCGAAATCCAGAGACAGCGGTATGAAAAGCACTGGTCAACCCATCCATTTGGCTGGGCAACCCTTCCAAGGCCTCGTTAAATTCCCGGGTGATCACCGGCAGAAGACCCACCGCGAACAAAAGGACGGCAACAACGATAAGCCCGTAGGTAATCAGGATCGCGGTATTCCGGGGAACCTGCCGGCGCTCGAAGAGGCACACCAGCGGATTGGCCACATAGGCAATAAACCCAGCGAAGATAAAGGGGGAAAGGATCGCCCGTAGGCGCACCAGCAAGACAATGAAAAGAAGCAGAACCAGTGCGCAAGTCGCCTGGTGTGCCCGCTCATCCAAGCTGCTAACCTCCCCACAGGTCCCCTAGAACCTAACTCCGCATGGCATTCACAGTCCTGTCGATGGCATGTTTCCCCATACGGATCACGCGATTCACCCTGGGACCGGTGGCCTCCATGGTGCGCCGGGCGGTACGGGTCATGCCCTCCATGGCGGAGGAACCCATCTCCATCCGTCTGCTAATCATCGCCCCAATGGTCATGCCCACCAAAGCACCGGCCAACATGCCCCGCCAGAAGCGGCTGCTGAACATGTCCCTTCACTCCTTTCGGAATAGCAGTTCAGCAATATTATGCCCACCTGGGGGGAATTCAATCAGGCTCTTTTTCTAATACGTCCCCCACCCACCACAAGATCGTCCTGGTACCAGACCACCGCTTGGCCCGGGGTAATGGCAAACTGGGGTTCTTCAAAGACCGTCCGCACCTCCCCCGAGGGCAACGGCTCAATCCGAGCCTTAGCCGCACCCGCGTTGTACCGGATCTTGGCCATGACCTCCAGGGGCTCCTCCAAATAGGGAATACTAATCAGGTTGACCTCTTCAGCCACGAGGCTCTGTCCCAGAGCGGCTTCCTTTGGCCCCACCACCACTTCATTCCGCTCCGGATTCAGGTCCACCACATACAAGGGAGTTCCCGCAGCGATTCCCAGGCCCTTCCGCTGGCCGATGGTATACCAGGGTAAACCCTGGTGCTGTCCAAGGACCCTACCCTCCACATCCACGATGTTGCCTGGCTGTGGCGGTTGGGCCAGGTAACTGCAAAGAAAATCTCGGTAGTCCCCAGCAATGAAACAGATCTCCTGGCTTTCGGATTTCTCCGCACTGGGCAAACCATATTGTCGGGCCAGCTGGCGGATCTGTTGCTTAGTGTATCCTCCCAGGGGAAACATCACATGGGCCAGTTGCTCTTGCCGCAGGCTATACAGCACATAGCTTTGATCCTTTCGGGTATCGGCCCCGCGCCTTAAAACGAAGCGCTCCCCAAGCCTCTCCACCCGGACATAATGGCCGGTGGCCAAGTAATCCGCCCCCAGGCCCAAAGCGGCCTCAAGGAGAACACCAAACTTGATGCGGGGATTACAAAGGACACAGGGATTGGGGGTCTCCCCCCGCTGGTAGGTCTCCACAAAGGGGGCGATGATTCTTTGGGCAAAGGTCTCGCGGAAATCAAAGACATAGTGGGGGATCCCAAAATGCTCCGCGGTGGCCGCCGCTGCCCGGGCCGTGGTCTGGTCCGTGGCATCGGGCACCACCTCCATGGTCACCCCAAAGACATCGTAACCCTGATCCAACAGTAGCGCCACAGCGGTGGAGGAATCCACTCCACCGCTCAGCGCCACCGCCACCTTTACTCTTCTTGACATCCTTGACAACACTTCACTTCCTTGGATTCCCCGGACAGACCAAGGTAATCATCGATGGCCTTCTGCAAAGCATCGCAGGCCAGGTTGGAACAGTGCATCTTCTGGGACGGCAAGCCGCCCAAAGCTTGGGCCACATCTTTGTTCGTCAACTTGCGGGCCTCTTCAATGGTCAAACCCTTGGCCATCTCTGTGGCCACACTGCTGGTGGCAATGGCCGCACCGCAACCAAAGGTCTTGAACTTGATATCCACAATCCGATCGTTTTCTACTTTTATATACATCCGCATGATATCCCCGCACACCGGGTTTCCCACCTGACCGACTCCGTCGGCATCGGGAATCTCACCAACATTACGCGGATTTGTGAAATGATCCATAACTTTATCTGTATACATGCCTCTCCCACCTTCTACCGCTGTTTCTCATAAAGCGGTGACATTTCCCTTAGTTTTTCCACTGCGGTAGCCACAGCTTCCACCACATAATCTATCTCTTCTGCGGTGTTCTCCCTCCCCAGGGTCAACCGCAGAGAACCGTGGGCAATTTCATGCTCTAACCCCATGGCCAGCAGCACATGGGACGGTTCCAGGGAACCGGAGGTGCAGGCAGAACCGCTGGAAGCAGCAATTCCCTGCAGATCCAGGTTCAGTAGCAAGGCTTCACCTTCCACATACCGGAAACAAAGACTCAGATTGTTGGGCAACCGTTCCTCCGGGTGTCCAGTCAAGATGACCTCGTCCACCCGGGCCAGGATGCCGTCCCGCAGACAATCCCGCAGCTCCTTGATCCGAGGTTGCACCCTTTCCCTTTCTTCCTCCGCGAGGGTGATGGCCTTGGCCAGGCCCACAATCCCTGCGGTATTCTCGGTCCCTGCCCGGCGGCCCCGTTCCTGGGCTCCGCCATAGATGTGCGGTACAAACCGGGTCCCCTTCCGGGCGTACAGAACACCAACACCTTTGGGACCGTAAAACTTATGGGCCGACAAAGACAATAGGTCACAGTTTAGATCGTTGACATTGACCGGGATCGCACCCACCGTCTGCACCGCGTCGGTGTGGAAAAGCACACCTCTGCTGCGGGCGATCTCGCCGATCTCCGCGATGGGCTGAATGGTCCCCACTTCGTTGTTGGCATGCATAATGGAGATCAGGATGGTATCCTCCCGGATGGCCTCCGCCACTTCCTGGGGATTCACCCGCCCATAGTGGTCTACCCCGACAAAGGTTATCTCAAAACCCCGCTTCTGCAGGAATTTGCAGGTATCGTAGACCGCGTGGTGCTCGATGCTGGAGGTGATGATGTGTTTTCCCTTACGTTCATTTGCCCAAGCCACTCCCTGCAGGGCAAGATTGTCCGCCTCGGATCCCCCCGAAGTGAAATAGATCTCCTCGGGCTTAGCTCCAAGGACCGCAGCCACCTGTTCCCGCGCCTCTTCCACGGCCCGCTTCGCTTCCCGTCCTAGGGAGTAGATGCTGGAGGGATTCCCGTAATTGTCCGTCAACAACGGCAACATCGCCTCCACAACCTCCGGACGGGGTTTCGTGGTTGCCGCATGATCCAAATAGATTCTTCTCATCGATTGACCTCCTCCATGGGGACCTCCGGGGAATCCTTTTGGTCCTTCTCACGGGCCTTATCACACAGATCCTGGAGTGTGGTGTTGTCCAAGACACCCTCAATACTGTCTTTCAATTCCTTCCACAGGTATCTGGTCACGCACTCCCTTTCCCGTTCACAGGGCACCGCATTCTCCCCCACACAGTCCATGGGACTGATGGGTCCTTCCAAGCTTCGAATGATGTCACCTACCACAATCTGATCCGGGGGCATAGCCAACTCGTAACCACCCATATGTCCCCTAATACTATTGACCAAACCGGCCTTTCGTAATGCCGCCATCAGCTGTTCCAGATAACTGTCGGAAACCCCCTGCCTTTCTGCAATTACCCGTAGGGGCATGGGACCGCTACCGTAATGCATGGCAAGTTCCACCATGGCCCTCAGGCCATAGCTGCCTCGGGTTGAGATCCGCATTCAATCACCCCAGTTTCAATTCCTACTAATTTAGTAGGCTTTCGGGAACATCGTAGCACAGGGACCAGCCTCTGTCAACAGTTTTTTTGTCCAGATCTCTATCATCTTACAAGAAACGGAGGTAACCTACCGGGCTTGACGGATGTCATCCAGATCGATCGAGTAGGGCAGCGCTAGCTGATCATTTCTAGCGCTGTCCCTCTCACAGAACCGTGCGTACGGGCCTCGTACACGGCTCCTGGTAAACCTCAGTCAAGTCGTTTCGTAGTATTGATGCAAGAT